>NZ_LFJT01000011.1:0-125297 GCF_001682645.1 Delftia sp. JD2 | reverse complement strand
GCGCGGCCGTGGCCTGGGCGGCGCGGTCCAGCGCGGCCCGGCTGAAGATGCGAAAGCCCAGCTCGGGCCGGAAGCCGTGGATCTCGCGCACATCGAGCGCGGCCATGAACTGCAGGATCTCGGCGCTGATCACCTGCCCGGGCACGAGGATGGGAAAGCCCGGCGGGTAGGGGATGACGAAGAGCGCGGACACCAGCTCGCGCCCCTCGGCGATGGCGCGCGCGGCCTCGGCCATGTCGATGTATTCGCAGTTGGTGTCGTCGTACGAGAGGAAGAAGGCGCTGCGGATGTCGCCGTCGCGCGTGCCTGCGCGGCCTTCGACGCTGCGGCCCCGGAAGGCGAAGTGGAAGCTGGAGAAATTGGGCAGCGGCGGCTGCTCCAGCGTGAGCGAGCGCACGCGCCTTTCATGGATGCGCCGCTCGATGGCGCTCAGGTCGGCCACGCGGGCGTCCACGTCGCGGGCAATCTTGATCAGCACCTCGATCAGGTAGGCGATGGCAGAGCGCGTGCTGCCGATGTTGGTCATGAACAGCACGGTGTTGCGCGAGGTCTTGTTGATCTGGATGCCGTACCTGTCCATCAACTCCTTGTTCTTGAAGGTGTCGCCGTCCATGCCCGTGGTGCCGATGACCAGGGTGGCGCGGCTGGGGTCGAGCACGAACTCGTCGCTGCGCCATGCCACCTCCAGGTTGTCCCAGCCCGTCTCGTCGTTGTAGTAGTTGTCCACGCCCGACTCGCGGTAGGCCAGCGGCACCAGGTCGCCGATGCGCAGGAAGCGGAAGTAGCGCCTGAGCAGGGGGTGGTGCAGCACCTGCTCGCGCAGGCTCATGGCCAGCTCCAGCTGGCGCTGGATCAGCTCGTAGCCCTCCAGTTCCACCTGGCGGCGGCCCACGTCCAGCGAGGCGAGGATCTGGTAGTTGGGCGAGGTCGAGGTGTGCGTCATGTACGCCTCGTGGAAGGACTCCTCGGCCTTGTCCTTGAAGTCCTGGTCCCAGATATGGATCATCGAGCCCTGGCGCAGCGCCGTCAGCGTCTTGTGCGTGGAATGCGTGGCGTAGACCCGGATGCGGGCCTTGGCGGGGTCGGGGATCAGGCGGGTCTCCAGCAACTGCTGGTCGTCCTCCCAGTCGATGCTGGCGGCGAACTCGGCGTGGCGCCTGGCGTAGGCCGGGTCCTTGAAGGTCTCGCACAGCTTGGCGGCGCTGGCCATGGCCGTGCGCGGGCGGTAGATGGGATGGCAGCGCGCGAAGGCGAACCAGGCCTCGTCCCAGAGGAAGACCAGGTCGGGCTTGATGGCCAGGCATTCCGTCATCACGCGCTCCACGTCGTAGACGATGCCGTCGAAGGTGCAGTTGGTCAGCAGCACCATGCGCACGCGCTCCAGCGTGCCCGCGCGCCGAAAGCCCAGCAGGGTCTCCTTGATGTGGCGCAGCGGCACGGCGCCGTACATGGAGTACTGGTCCAGCGGATAGGAGTCCAGGTAGGCCACCTGGGCGCCGGCCAGCACCAGGCCGTAGTGGTGGGACTTGTGGCAGTTGCGGTCCACCAGCACGATGTCGTCGGGCCGCACCAGGGCCTGAACCACGATCTTGTTGCAGGTGGAGGTGCCGTTGGTGGCGAAGTAGGTGCGCCTGGCGCCGAAGGCGCGGGCCGCGTACTCCTGGGCCAGCTTGAGCGGGCCCACGGGGTCCAGCAGCGAGTCCAGCCCGCCCGAGGTGGCCGAGGTCTCGGCCATGAACAGGTTCATGCCGTAGAACTGGGCCAGGTCCCCGATCCAGTTGCTGTTCATGATGGACTTGCCGCGCGCCAGCGGCAGCGCATGGAACACGCCCGTGGGCTGCTTGGCGTAGTCGCGCAGCGCGTGGAAGAAGGGCGTCCTGTGGCGCTCGCCCACGCCTTTCATGATGGCGCTGTACAGCTCGATGTGGTCTTCCTCGCCGAAGAAGATGCGCTTGAAGACCTCGCCCACGCGCGCGGCGATCTCCTCGACGCTGACATCGGTGACCAGGTACAGGTCCAGCTCGGGGCGCAGCTGCGCGATCTGGCGGCCCAGCAGCGGGCCGCGCTCGAACTCGGGCATGGCCTCGCTGTTGTCGTCCATGCCTTCCAGGAAGCGGCGCAGCATGCCGTTCCTGTTGACCGAGCGGAATGGAAAGCCATGGCGTATCACCACGGCCTGCAGGTTGAAGTTGACCAGGGTGGCGATCAGCGCGTCCTCGAAGCTGGGCACCACCACGATGTCGAACACGAAATCATCGTCGGCGCTGCGCTTGCGCTGCACGCGGCGGCGCAGCGCGTCTTCCTCGCTGGCCGACATCTCATCGACGATCAGCACCTCGAAGTAAGGCCGCGTCAGCTGTGCCTGGCGCTCGCTGTCGGTCTCTATCTGCGAGGGCAGCTCGTTGTCGTTGTCCAGCGTGTTGGCGTCATGGCGGTAGGTGCGCGCAGCCAGCACGCGGTGGATGCGCCGCGCCGCCTGGTGGGCGCGCGCCAGCTCCTCGCGCTCTATCCACTGGCACAGCTCACCGAAGACCCGGCCCCCGGGAAAGGCCCAGTAGCTTTCGACCGGGGCCAGCGCGTCGATGATGGTCTGCACATGGGCCAGGCGGCTGGCACGCTCGGGGTGCTCGGGCGCCAGGATGGCCAGCCGGCTGAGATCGTCCACCAGGCTGATCCAGCCATCGGCACGCATTTCCCAGACGCTGCGGTGGCGGCTGAGGGAGGCACGGGCGCGCGTTTCGGTCGGGGGGCGAGATGTCATCGTTGTCTCCTGGTTTTTTGCCGCATCGCCCGGTGGCTTGCGGCTTTGTGGTGCTCGTGATGTCGATCGCTGGGAAAAGGGCGTGTCAGGTCATTGGGGCTTGTCCAGTGCTCCCAGGCTGTGCAGGTAGGGGAAGTCGGTGCCGTCCTTGCGGTAGACGGTGAAATCGCAGTCGCGGTCGCGGAAGCTCTTGAGCGGCTGGCCCAGGTTGCTGCGCAGGCCGTGTTCGCGCTCGTGCCGCAGCCGGGCGAAGTCGACCTCGATGGGCATGATCTGGGCGCCGCTGTCGGCCTGGTGGAGCACGTAGCCCGAGGGGTCCACGATGATGGAGCGGCCCACGCCGCCGTCGCCCACGCCGTTCACATCGAAGAAATAGACCTGGTTGGTGACGGCCGAGGCGCGTGCGATGCACAGCTCCACATCGCGGTCGATGGTGTCCGTCATGGTGGGGTGCAGGATCACCTCGGCGCCCATGGCCACCAGCGTGCGCGTGGTTTCCGGAAACCACATGTCGTAGCAGATGGACACGCCGAAACGGCCCGCGCCAGGCACGTCGAACACGCAAAAGCCGGTGCCGCCGGCCACATCGCGCTCATAGGGCCTGAAGGGGAAGAGCTTGCGAAAACGCGTGACGACCTCGCCCTGCGGGTTGATGACGGGCGCGGTGTTGTAGACCACCGTGCCATCGGGGCCGGCCACGCTCTCGAACAGCGAGCCGGGAATCAGCCACAGGCCGGTTTCCCGGGCCAGCCCGCACAGCCGGTCCTCGGTGGGGCCGGGCAGCGGCTCGGCCCTGTCGTGCTTGGGGCCCAGCGCCGCCAGCTCGGAGAACAGCACCATGCGGACCCAGGGAAAACGCGAGCGGATGTGGCGCAGGTAGCCGGCCATGCGCTCCAGGTTGCTGTCGAAGGCGCAAACCTCCATCTGGACGCCGGCAATGCCGAAGGTGGTGGCCGTGCTCATGGCTGCACCTCCTGGCAGGCGGCTTGCCGGGCCGGCAGGGTGCCGCAACGAAAAGCTTTCAACTTCAAGGACATAGGCTGACTGAGGGGCGAATGGAACCGGGCGATAGGCACGGGTCTTTGAAGTGTCTGGAGGCGGATCATTGAAAAAATATTCGGCTTTCACGCCTTCGATAGCTATACATGGGGGCGAGTCTATGTTCACATTGATCCCAACAAAAGAACCAAATACCGTGAACAAGAGAGAACCAATTTCCCGCGTTGGAAACTCCACGCTGCCGGACTTTGTCAATCGGCATTTCCAACGTAGCGATGCCGAGTACAACCACCGCCAGCTCTACCGCATCGTCAAGGAAGGCATCCTGCGCAAGGCCCTGCCGGCGGGCTCGCGGCTGCCCACCAGCCGCGAGCTGGCGCAGACGCTGGGCATTGCGCGCAACACCATCGTCCAGGTCTATGAGCAACTGGCGCTGGAGGGCCTGGTGCAGGCCGGCGTGGGGCGGGGCACCTATGTGGCCGAGGTGGCGCCGGCCTTCGTGAGCCAGCCGCCGTTGCCGCGCCGCCGTGGCACGCCGCTGTCGCGGCGCGGCAGCGCCATCGTGGGCGGGGCGCGGGCCAGCCATCTGCAGTGGGGCGCGTTCGCGCCGGGAGTGCCCGAGCTGCGCCAGTTTCCGGCCGCGCTATGGAGCCGCCTGCACGCCCAGGCCTGGCGCGATCACAACCCGCTGCAACTGAGCTATGCCACGGGTGCGGGCCATCCCGCGCTGCGCGAAGCCATTGCCGAGCACTTGCAGGGCACGCGCGGCGTGGCCTGCAGCGCGGACCAGATCCTGGTGACCAGCGGCGCCCAGCAGGCGCTGCACCTGATTTCCCAGCTGCTGGCCGATCCTGGCGACACCGCCTGGCTGGAGGACCCCGGCTACTGGGGCGCACGCAGCGTGTTCCGCATGGCCGGCCTGCAACTGCAGCCCATCGCGCTGGACGGCGAGGGCCTGGCGCCCACGCCGCAGCAACTGAAGACACCGCCGCGGCTGATGTTCATCTCGCCCTCGCACCAGTACCCCAGCGGCGTGCTCATGGGCCATGGCCGAAGGCGCCAGCTGCTGGACTACGCGGTGGCCCAGCGGGTCTGGATCGTCGAGGACGACTACGACAGCGAGTTCCGCTTCACCTCGCGCCCGCTGCCGGCGCTGCAGGGCCTGGACGAGCACGGCCGCGTGATCTACCTGGGCACCTTCTCCAAGACCATGTTTCCATCGCTGCGTCTGGCCTACCTCGTACTGCCCAGCGACCTGGCCGACAGCTTTGCGCGCGCGCTGAGCGAGCTGTTCCGGGAGGGGCAGATCATGCAGCAGATCGTGCTGGCGCAGTTCATGCGGCAGGGCCACTATGTCAACCACATCCGCCGCATGCGCCAGGTCTACGGCGAGCGCCGGCGCGTGCTCATCGACGAGATAGGCCAGCGCCTGGGCACGGCGGTAACCGTGCAGGGCGGAGACGCGGGGCTGCACCTGGTGCTGGGACTGCCCCCCGGCTCGGACGATGACGCCATTGCGCGGCAGGCACGCAAGCTGGGCGTTCTCACGCGGCCGCTGTCCCTGTACTCGCTCAGGCCCGATCCGGCCCGGGGCCTGGTGCTGGGCTACGGTGCCGTGACGGAGCAGGAGATCCGCCACAGCTTCGGCCTGCTGGCCGAGGTGATAGCGCCCCATCTGCCGTGAATGGGCGACGGGGCCCCTTCACTCCGGTGCGCCATTCACTCCGGCGCGCCATTCACTCCGGTGCGCCAGTGCGCCGGTGCAGCCAGCCCAGCAACTGCGCCTTGTCCATGGGCCGGGCAATGTGATAGCCCTGTCCCTCCTGGCAGCCCATGGCGCGCAGGGCCTGCCAGGCGCTGGCGTCCTCTATGCCTTCGGCCAGGACCTGCAAGCCGAGCTTGCGGCCCAGCTGGGCGATCATTTCGGCGATGCGCGCCTCCTGTGATTCGCCAAGCTGGCGCACGAAGCTGCGGTCGATCTTGATGCGGTCCAGCGGCAGGCGCTCCAGGTAGCTCAGGGAGGAGTAGCCGGTGCCGAAGTCGTCGATGGCAATGGTCACGCCCAGCGTGCGCAGAGCGCTGAGCGTGGCCTGCAGCAGCTGGGTGGGCAGGACCGCGACGGATTCGGTGATCTCCAGCTCCAGCTGCGCGCCCTGCAGGCCGTGCTCTGCCAGGGCGTTGCTCACGGTCTGCAGAAAGCCCGGGTCCTGCAGCTGCACGGTGGAGACATTGACGGCCATGCGCCTGGGGGCGCGGCCGGCGTCCAGCAGTTCGCGCATGGTGCGGCAGGCCGTGGCCAGCACCCATTGGCCCAGCGGCACGATGAGGCCCGAATGTTCGGCTACCGGAATGAAGCGGTCGGGCGGCACGAAGCTGCCGTCCTGCCGGCGCCAGCGCAGCAGGGCCTCCAGGCCGACCAGGGCATGGGTTTCCAGGTCCACCTGGGGCTGGTAGACCAGGAAAAGCTGGGCGCCGTCGATGGCGGCGCGAAGGTCGGACAGCAGCAGGGCGCGGTCGCGCGCCTCCATGCCCATCTGCTCGGAGTACTCCAGCAGCTGGCCGCGGTGATCGCGCTTGGCGCGCTTGAGGGCGATGGTGGCGTCCTTGACCAGGTCGGTGCCGGCCTGGCGTTCATGGGGCAGGTACACGTAGCCGCAGGTCAGCGAGACCTTGTGCGGCACGCCGTCCACGGCCAGCGGCTGTCGGGCGCAGTCCAGCAACTGGGCCAGGGCCACCTCGTCGGTGGGGCCCAGGATGCCGAAGGTGTCCGATCCCACGCGCGCCAGCAGCACGCCTGCGGGCAGCGCGCTGGCCAGGCGGCGGGCCATGGCTTCGAGCAGGCGGTCGCCAAAGCGGTGGCCCATCACGTCGTTGGTGGCGCTGAAGTCGTCGATGTCCACCAGGGCCAGCACATGGTCACGCGTGCCGCGCCACACGCATTCGTCCACTTTTTCCACGAAGTGGGCGCGGTTGGGCAGGCAGACCAGGGGGTCGAAGTAGGCGGACTGGTGCAGGCGCTCCAGCAGGCCGCGGTTGTGCAGCAGCGTGCGCAGGTTGGCGCAGAAGACTTCGAGCAGCTGGCGGTCCAGTGCGCTGTGCGAGGCTGGCGCATCGATGAAGACGGCCATGTCCTGCTCGTCGCCCCGGCCTATGTACAGGGCCACGCCGCGCTGCACGCCGTAGATGTTGCGGCGGGTCTGCAGCGCCTGGCGCAGCAGGCGCAGCCCGCGCGAGGCCAGCACGGTGGCGATGGGCTGGTCGATGAGCCGGGCGAATGGCCCCGTGGCCGCGAGCACGCGGTAGGGCTCGGCCGGGTGCGTGCCCTCCGAGCAGACCAGTCCTTCACTGGCCACGCCCAGCAAGGTGGCCAGCTGGGTGATCACGCCCCGCGCGAAGGCGTGCAGATTGGTTTCCTCCAGCAGCGAGGCGCTGGAGCGCACCATCAGCTCCAGGCTGCGGCGGTTGGCCTCGATGGCGCACAGCTGCTCGTAGGAGCGCACGGCGGTCACCACGATGGCCAGCAGCCGGTCGGGCGTGAGTTCGGTCTTGGTGCGGCAGTCGTTGATGTCGTAGCGCAGCAGGGTTTCCAGATCGGGCGCCTGGCCCGGGCGGCCGGTGCGCAGCACGATGCGGCTGTTGCGCAGGCCGGCCGTGTAGCGGATGAAGTCCACCAGGTCCAGCCCGGCGCCCGTGCCATCGGTCACGGCGTCGAGCACCACCACGGCCAGGTCCTGCTCGCTGCGCAGCAGGTTGCGCGCCTGTGTGCCGGAGCGGGCGTAGAGGAACACCAGCGGCCGGCCGAACAGGGTGTGGCCTTCCAGCGCCAGGCGGAATGCGGCGTGTACGTCGGGGTCGCTGTCCACGATCAGCACCCGCCATTCAGGCCCGGGCACGGGCGATGGCGGGGGCGGCTGCAGAGCCGGCTGCAGGAGGGCGGAAGCAGGGGCGGGCGCCCTGGGCGCCCGTGCGCGCATCACGAAACTCATGCCTCAGCCCTGTCCGTGTCCGCGCCGCTCAGGCCGTGGCATGGTCTGCCGCGCGCACGACCTGGTTGCGCCCGCTGCGCTTGGCGGCGTACAGCGCCTCGTCGGCCAGGCTGTAGGCGTCGTCGAAGCGGCCGCCGCTCGGGCGCCAGCTCACGCCGAAGCTGGCCGTGATGCAGCTGGCGTCGGGCAGGCCGAAGGGATGGGCCTCGATGGCGGCGCGCACCTGCTCGGCCACGCACACGGCGCCGTCGCTGTCGTGCTGGGGCAGCAGCACGGTGAATTCCTCGCCGCCCACGCGGCCGATGTGGGCCGTGGCCGGCACGGCGGCCTTGAGGCAGCGCACCACGCCCAGGATCACGCTGTCGCCCACGGGGTGGCCGAAGCTGTCGTTCACGCGCTTGAAGTGGTCTATGTCCAGCACGATCAGGGCCAGCCCCTGCTGGGTGAAGTGGCGGTTCACGCGCTCGATGATGGCCGCGCGGTTGAGCACGCCGGTCAGCGGGTCGTGCGTGGCGCGGTATTCCAGTTCGCCGGCCAGCTCCTGCAGGCGCTGGTTGAGCTGGGTCATCTCCAGCTCGGCCCGGTCGCTGCGGCGCACCAGCCGGCGTGTTTCGCGCAGCAGGCGCTCATAGGCGGTCAGCAGCACGCCCAGGGCCTGGTGGCAGGCCTGGGCGCCGGCTTCTTCACCCCGGTCATGGGCGGCGCGGGCCGCCAAAAGGGCCTGGTGCTCGGCATCGAAGAGGTCCGCGGGAGCGGCCACGGTGTCCATCACGCCGCCTTCACGGGGTGGCCGGTGAAGGCGATGGCGGGAAAGTCGTCGCGCAGCTCCTCGCCAAATTCGCAGATGGTGTCGTCTTCCTCGTCGTGGTACCAGTGCAGGGCCACGGGGCGGCCGGCCTCGGCGGCGCCGCTCAGTGCCTCGATCAGGTTGAACAGCATCTTGGTGCTGGAGCTGTTGAAGTAGGCCAGCGCGATGTGCACCTCGATGCGCGCCTGCTGCTGCGCCGGCTGCGGCTGGGCCAGGTAGTCCTTGAGGCGGGCCAGGATGCCGCCGTAGAAGGCGGCGGCGTTCTCGGGATAGGACTCGCCACGCAGGTGCAGCGTGTGCGTGTCGAACTGGAAGTCCACTTCCGGGGAACTGGGAGTCGGTGCGATGTAGAGGTTGTCCATGCGTGATCTCGGTGCGTTGTCCGTGCCTGCGGGCCGGGCCTATCCAGGCCTGGTGCCGGAGCGACGGCTCAGAGCGTGGCTTTCAGGTAGAAGACGGACCGGCCGTCCACGGTCTGGGCGGGATCGAAGTCGAACTGCAGCGGCTCGCGCGCATCGCGGGCCAGGGTCAGGAAACCCATGCCCGCGCCCTTGCTGCCTTCGGGCGCGTCATCGCGCAGCGACTGGCGGCAGGCCTTCTTGATCTCGTCCAGCGTCATGCTGCGCAGGGTGTCGAGCTTGGCGCGCAGCGCCTCGCCCATGCCCGGCTCGATGGGGTTGGCGCACAGCAGCACGAAGCTGCCGTCGTCCTCGCGGCGGATGCAGACCGCGCCGTGGCGCAGCTCGCCATCGTCCTGGTGGGGCGGGGTCAGGGCATCGGCCGAGTAATGGATGATGTTCTGCGCCATCTCGACAAAGGACGAGAACAGCTTGCGCCGCGTGGGGCCCGGCACGCCGGCCACTTCCAGCTGCAGCCGCACGGCCTCGGCCATGGCCGCGACGATGTTCTGCGAGAAGTAGCCCACGTAGTAGAAGATCACCTGGTGCTGGCGCGCCAGGTGGAAGAAGCTGCCGTACTTGTCGGCGATCTGTGCGGAGGGCATGGGAGGCATTCAGGTTCTGAAGCAGAAAAAGGTCAGGTCGTCGCGGCGGTGGTGCTCGCCCTGCCAGGCCTGCAGGGCGGCCAGCAGGGCGCGGTTGATCTCGGCGGGCGTGCGGCCTGCCTGCTCCAGCAGCAGCTCGCGCACGCGCTTCTTGCCGAAGGTGATGCCGCGCGGGCCGCCGACCTGGTCGATCAGGCCGTCGGTGGTGATGAAGACCAGGGTGGCGGCGGGCAGCTCCAGGTCGATGTTGTTCCAGGCGAAGTCGAACTCGCTGTCCACATAGCCCACGCCCTTGCGCTGGCCATCGAGCACCTCCACCGCCTCGGCGCCGGGGCGCAGCACGAACAGCGCAAGGCGCGCGCCTGCAAAGCGCAGGCGCCGGTGCGCGGGCTCGAACCAGAAGCAGGCCGCGTCCAGCCCGTCGTCGGAGCCCGGCGTGCCATCCTTGCCGTCGAGCTGGCCCAGCATCTGCTTGACGCTGCGGTTCACCTGGCCCAGCAGCGCGGCCGGGTCGCGCGGGCCGTGCTCCTTGATGGCCTGGCTCAGGCTGCTGGTGGCGATCAGCGTCATGAAGGCGCCGGGCACGCCGTGGCCCGTGCAATCGGCCACGGTGGCAAACCAGCCGTCACCGTCCTGGCTGAACTGGTAGAAGTCGCCGCCGACCACATCGCGCGGCTCCCAGACCAGGTCGGCGCCGGGGCAGGCGCGGGCCAGGGCCTCGCGCGAGCTGCGCAGCAGCGACTGCTGGATCACGCTGGCGTATTCGATGCTGTGCATGATCTGGCGGTTGCGTGCCACCTGCATGTCCGCCACCGCGCGCATCAGCTGCAGACCGTTGCCCACGCCCGCGAACAGGCCGTCGCGCGTGATGATGAAGCCATCGGTCAGCGCCTTTTCGCCGTACTCCACGGTCTTCACGGTCAGGGTGTCTATGTCGGTGGAGGCATCGACCACCAGCGGCTCCTTGTCCATGAAGGCGATGCAGCTCTTCTTGCCGTACAGCTCCATGCGAAAGGGCTTGCTGAACTGGGACAGGAAGATGCTGCGGTTGATCAGGCCGATGGGGCGGTTGCCCTCCACCACGGGCAGGCTGATCAGGTCCCGGTGGCGCGTGAAGACCTCGAGCACCTTCTCGTTGGTCTCGTCGGCGGTCATGCAGGGAACGGGGGTACACAGGTCCGCAGCGCTGGGTGGGCGGAAACGTGGCCTGGAATCGCTCAGGTAGGCGCGGGACTCATCCATGGAAGGCACATCGCAAAATTGTTAAGGAATGTTACGTCTTCCTTGTTGCAGTTTTGTGACGCGCACGGCCCTGGTTGGCATGCACTTGTCTTGCGCATAACCATGCGCCAAAAGCTTCGTTGTGGCGTGGCAGGGCGGTTCCTAGCATGGGGGCTTCCACCCATGCAAGCACTGAGGAGAGACGCCGTGAACGCTGTCACCGAAGCCAGCCACCTGAGCACCGTGGCCCAAGACCTGGAGCAGGACCGGCAACAGCCGCTGCAGATCCAGCCCCTGTCCGGCCGCATAGGCGCCGTGGTCCACGGCGCCAGGCTGTCGGGCGAGCTGGCGGCCGAACAGTTCACGCAGATCCATGCGGCCCTGCTGCGCCACCGCGTGCTGTTCTTCCGGGGCCAGCACCATCTGACGGATGCATCGCACCAGGCCTTCGGGCGGCTGTTCGGCGAGATCGAATCGCACCCCACCGTGCCTGCCCCGGACGGCACGGCCTTTCTGGAGCTCAATTCCCAGCATGGCGGCCGCGCCGATTCCTGGCATACCGACGTCACCTTCAAGGCGGCCTTTCCCAAGGTCTGCGTGCTGCGCGCCGTCACGCTGCCCGGCCATGGCGGCGACACCGTCTGGGCCAATACCGTGGCCGCCTATGAGGGCCTGCCCGAGCCGCTCAGGCAACTGGCCGAGCAGCTGTGGGCCGTGCATGGCAACGACTACGACTACGCCGAGAACTTCCGCCACAACGCGGCCAGCCAGACCGAGACCGCAGGCCGCGCCAGCTACCGCAAGGTGTTCACGCGCAAGACCATCGAGTCGGAGCAGCCGCTGGTGCATGTGCACCCCGAGACCGGAGAGAAGGCGCTGCTGCTGGGCCACTTCGCCAAGCGCATCAAGGGCCTGCGCGCCAATGAATCGACGGCGCTGCTGCAGCTGTTCAACGAACGCATCATCCGGCTGGAGAACACCGTGCGCTGGCAGTGGGCGCAGGGCGACGTGGCCATCTGGGACAACCGCGCCACGCAGCACTACGCCATCAACGACTACGGCGATGCCCACCGCGTGGTGCGCCGCGTCACCGTGACCGGCACCGTGGCCACCAGCGTGGACGGCCGCCACAGCGTGGACATCACGGTGCCCGAGCCGCTGGCGGCCTGACTGCCCGTGCTATCGGGCAGCGCGCTGCCTGACCGCGTCTTCGTGCAGCGACTCGCTGAGCTGGTCCACGACGATGGACCACGACGCATCGGCCTTGAGCTGCTCGGCCAGGAACTGGCGCTGCGCATCGCTCCAGTAGGGCGCATCCACCACATCCACATCTGCGGCCAGCTGGTGCGCGCGGATGAAATAGGCAATGGCCTGGTCACTGGCATCCAGGCCCAGCTGCAGGAAGAGATTGGACATGCGTACGACGGAGTTGTTCATGAAGGCGTGTGGATGTGTGTGGGTTGAGAGGGCGCTATCTTCCCCGATTTGACCGGCCCTGCGGACCGGTTGTGTCGCGGTTGCGGCCCGATTGCGGCCCGGTTGCGGTCATTCGTTGCGCGGGTAGGTGCAGGCTGACAGCCTGCCGCGCTCCGGGCCAGCGTGCGCGCGGCGACCGCCCCACTAGCATGGGGCCATGAGCATTCCCGCCCCTGATTCCGCATGCCCGCCGACCTGATCGTGGCCCGCCCCGAAGGCCTGTACTGCGCGGCCGGCGACTTCTACATCGACCCCTGGCGGCCCGTGGACCGGGCCGTGATCACGCATGGCCACTCCGACCACGCGCGCGCCGGCCATGCCCATTACCTGGCCCATGACGACAGCGAGGGCGTGCTGCGCGCACGGCTGGGGGCGGACATCACGCTGCAGACCCTGCCGTATGGCGAAGCCATCGATCACCACGGCGTGCGCATCTCTCTGTACCCGGCCGGCCATGTGCTGGGATCGGCCCAGGTGCGGCTGGAGCATGGCGGCCAGGTCTGGGTGGCCTCGGGCGACTACAAGACCGAGGCCGACGGCACCTGCACCCCCTTCGAGCCCGTGCGCTGCGACACCTTCATCACCGAATCCACCTTCGGCCTGCCCATCTACCGCTGGCCCCGCCAGCCCGAGCTCATGGCCGACATCAACGCCTGGTGGCAGGCCAACGCCGCCCAGGGCCGGCCCTCGGTGCTGCTGTGCTATGCCTTCGGCAAGGCCCAGCGCATCCTGCACGGGGTGGACCGCCGCATCGGCCCCATCGTCGTGCACGGCGCGGTGGAGCCGCTCAATGCCGTGTACCGCGCAGCGGGCGTGGACCTGCCGCCCACGCTGCGCGTCACCGACCCCGGCGTGGATGCACAACTGCTCAAGACCGCCCTGGTGCTGGCGCCGCCTTCGGCGCAGGGCACGCCGTGGATGCGCCGGTTTCCCGGCCATGCCGATGCCTTTGCCAGCGGCTGGATGCAGCTGCGCGGCACGCGCCGGCGCCGTGGCGTGGACCGGGGCTTTGTCATGTCCGACCATGCCGACTGGCCCGGCCTGCAGTACGCCATAGGCGCCACGGGCGCCGAGCGTGTCTTCGTCACGCATGGCAGCGTGGCGGTGCTGGTGCGCTGGCTGCGCGAGCAGGGGCTGGATGCGCAAGCCTTCCAGACCGAATACGGCGATGAGGACGAGGCTGCCGCCGCCCAGGCTGCACCGGATGAGGCGCCCGCGCCATGAAGGATTTCGCCGCCCTCTACCGCGCGCTGGACGCCAGCACCGCCAGCCGCGACAAGCAGGCCGCGCTGCAGGCCTATCTGCGCGCCGCCGCGCCTGCCGATGCGGCCTGGGCCGTCTATTTCCTGGCCGGCGGCAAGCCGCGCCAGCTGGTGCCCACCAAGGTCTTGAAGGAGCTGGCGCGCGAGGCGGCCGGCCTGCCCGAATGGCTGTTCGACGAAAGCTACGAGGCCGTGGGCGACCTGGCCGAAACCATTGCGCTGCTGCTGCCGCCACCCGGTGACGCGCACGACCTGGGCCTGGCCGCCTGGGTCACGGACCACCTGCTGCCGCTGCGCGGCATGGCGCCCGAGGCGCTGGCGGACACGGTGCGCATGCAATGGGCACGGCTGGCGGCCGATGAGCGGCTGGTCTACTTCAAGCTGATCACCGGCGCTTTCCGGGTCGGCGTGTCGCGGCTGCAGGTCACGCAGGCGCTGGCGGCCGTCAGCGGGGTGGATGCCAAGCGCATCGCCCAGCGGCTCATGGGCTACACCCACATCGGCGCGCGGCCCGGGGCGGCCGACTACCTGCGGCTGGTGGCGGGAGAGGAAGAGGGCGATGACGCGCATTCGGGCGAAGCACGCGGCCACCCCTATCCCTTCTTCCTGGCCCATCCGCTGCAGTTGCCGCTGGAGCAGTTCGACGCCGTGCTCGGCCCGCCGTCCCAATGGGTGGTGGAGTGGAAGTGGGACGGCATACGCGCCCAGATCGTGCGGCGCGGCAGCGGTGACGCGCTGGGCACCTGGATCTGGTCGCGCGGCGAGGAACTGGTGAGCGAGCGCTTCCCCGAGCTGCAAGCCATGGGCGATGCCTTGCCTGCGGGCACCGTGATCGACGGCGAGATCGTCGTCTGGGCCGCGCAGCAGGGCGAGGCGCCCGCCCATGTGCGCCCCTTTGCCGACCTGCAAAAGCGCATAGGCCGCAAGACCCTGGGCCCCAAGCTGCTGCGCGAGCTGCCTGTGGTGCTGCTGGCCTATGACTTGCTGGAGGAGGGCGGCCAGGACCTGCGCGCGCTGCCCCAGCATGAACGGCGCGCAAGGCTGGAGCAGCTGGTGGCCGCCGTGGCGCATCCGGCACTGCTGGCCAGCCCCGTGCTGCAAGGCGACAGCTGGGCCGCCCTGGCCGAACTGCGCGAGCAGGCCCGTTCCCTGGGAGTGGAGGGCATGATGCTCAAGGCCCGCGATGCCGCCTACGGCGTGGGCCGCACCAAGGACAGCGGCGTGTGGTGGAAGTGGAAGATCGATCCGCTGAGCGTGGATGCCGTGCTCATCTACGCACAGCGCGGCCACGGCCGTCGCGCCAGCCTCTACAGCGACTACACCTTTGCCGTCTGGAACGCGCCGCCCGGCACCGAGGGCCGCGCCCTCGTGCCCTTCGCCAAGGCCTATTCGGGCCTGACCGATGCCGAAATGGCACGCGTGGACGCCGTCATCCGCAAGACCACGGTGGAGAGCTTCGGCCCCGTGCGCAGCGTGCGGCCCACCCTGGTGTTCGAGCTGGGCTTCGAGGGCATTGCGCGCAGCGCACGCCACAAGAGCGGCATTGCCGTGCGCTTTCCGCGCATGCTGCGCTGGCGCGAGGACAAGCCTGTGCAGGAGGCCGACTCCATCGACACGCTGGCGGCCCTGCTGCCGCATTCCGACCCTTGATCAACCCTTGACGCACCGCGCCATGGCCACCCGTTCCGCCCACCCCCTCGCCACCGCCTGGCTTGCCGCACGGGGCTGGAAGCCCTTTGCCTTCCAGCGCGCCGTGTGGAAGGCGCTGGCCCAGGGCCACAGCGGCCTGCTGCATGCCACCACGGGCGCAGGCAAGACCTATGCGGTCTGGCTGGGCGCGCTGCAGGCCTTTGCGCAGGCCTCCAAGGCGCCTGCCCAGGCCCCTGCCCAAGCCCCATCCAGCAGGAGAAAGTCCGCCGCCGCGCCCCTGACCGTGCTGTGGATCACGCCCATGCGCGCCCTGGCGGCCGACACGCTCAAGGCGCTGCAGACGCCCTTGGAGGCGCTGGCCCAGGGCCATCCCGCGCTGGCGCGCTGGACCGTGGGCGCACGCACGGGCGATACGGGAAGCGCCGAGCGCAGCGCGCAGTCGCGCCAGCTGCCCACCGTGCTGGTCACCACGCCCGAGAGCCTGTCCCTGCTGCTGGCGCGGGCCGATGCGCGCGAGCTCCTGGGCTCCGTGCGCCTGGTGGTGGCCGATGAATGGCACGAGCTGCTGGGCAACAAGCGCGGCGTGCAACTGCAGCTGGCCCTGGCGCGGCTGCGCGGCTGGAGCCCGCAACTGAGCGTCTGGGGCATGTCGGCCACGCTGGGCAATCTGGACGAAGCCATGCAGACCCTGCTGGGCCTGGACGACCATGGCCAGCCGCGGCCCGGCGTGCTGGTCCAGGGCCAGGTGGACAAGCGCCTGGTGGTGGACACCTTGCTGCCCGACCGGCCCGAGCGCTTTTCCTGGGCCGGCCACCTGGGCCTGGCCATGCTGCCGGCCGTGGTGCGCGAGCTGGAGGCCACGGCAGGCTCCACCCTGGTCTTTGTGAATGTGCGCTCGCAGGCGGAGCTCTGGTACAAGGCGCTGCTGGAGGCCCGGCCCGACTGGGCCGGCCTGCTGGCCATACACCATGGCTCTCTGGACCGGGGTGTGCGCGAATGGGTGGAGGCCGGGCTCAAGGCCGGCACGCTCAAGGCCGTGGTCTGCACCAGCAGCCTGGACCTGGGCGTGGACTTCCTGCCCGTGGAGCGCGTGCTGCAGATCGGCTCGGCCAAGGGCATTGCGCGGCTGCTGCAGCGCGCGGGCCGCTCGGGCCATGCGCCGGGCCGGCCCTCGCGCATCACCCTGGTGCCCACGCACAGCCTGGAACTGGTGGAGGCCGCCGCCGCCCGCGCCGCCGTGCGCGCGCAGCAGGTGGAAATGCGCGCCAGCCCCCGCCAGCCCGTGGACGTGCTGGTGCAGCACCTGGCCACCGTGGCCCTGGGCGGCGGCTTCGTGCCCGATGAGCTGTATGCCGAAGTGCGCCGCACCGTCGCCTACGCCGGGCTGGCGCCTGCGGTCTGGCAGTGGTGCCTGGACTTCGTGCACCGGGGCGGCCCCTCGCTGGCCGCCTATCCCGACTACCAGCGCGTGCGGCCCGACGCGGAGGGCATCTGGCGCATGCCCGACGCGCGGCTGGCGCGCAGGCACCGCGCCAACATCGGCACCATCGTCAGCGATGCCAGCATGAGCGTGCAGATCCTGCACGGCGCGCGGCTGGGCAGCATGGAAGAGAGCTTTCTGTCGCGCCTGTCGCCCGGCGATGCCTTTGTCTTCGCGGGCCAGGTGCTGGAGCTGGTGCGCATCGAGGACATGACCGCCTACGTGCGCCGCGCCGCCAGAACGCGGCCCACCGTGCCGCGCTGGGCGGGCGCGCGCATGCCGCTGTCCACCGTGCTGGCCGACTTCGTGGTGCAGCAATTGGCGCTGGCGGCAGCGGGCGACTACCACTCGCCCGAGCTGCGCTGCGTGCGCCCCTTGCTGGAGGTGCAGCAGCGCTGGTCGGCCCTGCCCACGCCCGGCACGCTGCTGGCCGAAACCCTGCGCACGCGCGAAGGCTGGCATCTGTTCCTCTACCCCTTTGCGGGCCGCCATGCACATACGGGGCTGGCCAGCCTGCTGGCCTGGCGCGCCGCGCAGGGCGAGACGGGCACCTTCTCCATCGCCGTCAACGACTACGGGCTGGAGCTGCTGAGCGCCACCGAGCGTGACTGGGCCGCCATGCTGCCCGAACTGCTGCGCGCCGAGCCGGTGCAGGCCGTGGCGGCGCCCGGACGTGTCTCTGCCACGGAGGCGGGCGCCACGCGCAATACCGCCAATGCCGACCGCCACTGGGACCAGGCCGCCGACGACGCCCACCTGGCGGGCGATGACGCCCGCCATGCCCTGCTGCACGAAGTGCTGGCCAGCCTCAACGCCACCGAGATGGCGCGGCGGCGCTTCCGCGAGATCGCCCGCGTCTCGGGCCTGATCTTCCAGAGCCACCCGGGCGAGCGCCGCAGCGCGCGCCAGCTGCAGGCCTCGGCCCAGCTGTTCTTCGAGGTCTTTCGCAAGTACGACGACATGAACCTGCTGCTGCGCCAGGCCGATGAGGAAGTGCTGAGCCAGGAACTGGACGTGGCCCAGCTGCTGGCCGCGCTGCGCCGCATGCAGGCGCAGACGCTGGTGGTGAGCGCGCTGCGCCGGCCCAGCCCGTTTGCCTTTCCGCTGATGGTGGAGCGCTTTCGCGAAAAGCTCACCAACGAGCACCTGGCCGACCGCATCGCGCGCATGCTGGCCCAACTGCACGAGGCGGCAGACGCCGGCGGTGCAGCCAGCGAGCCGCGCACGCAGGACCTGGTCCCGCCCGATCCGCCGCTGCGTCCACGGAAAAAACCCAAGGCAGACCAGCCCCCCGCCGTGGACGAGGATACGGCCGCCGTGCGCCGTACGCTGGATTTCTCGCTGCAGGCCACCGACGGCCCCGAGGCCGATGCCGCCAGCCGCCGCCCGCGCCGCGTGCGCAAGCCCTCGCGGCCCTTGCCGCTGCTGTAGAACCATTGCACCGCTGATGAAAGGCCACGCACCGTTGCCAAGTCCTTTTTCCCCCGACGCCCTGGCCGGCAGCCTGGGCATCCTCCTGGCGGGCGAGCCCGTCCACCTGCTGGCCCAGCACGCTCTGTGGTGGCCTGCCCAGGGCACGCTGTTCATTGCCGACCTGCACCTGGGCAAGGCCGCCACCTTCCGCGCGCGCGGCATTCCCGTGCCGGCCGGCACCACCCAGGGCAACCTGGACAGGCTGTCGGCGCTGCTGCAGGGCCTGCCGGTGCGCCGGCTGGTCGTTCTGGGCGACTTCCTGCATGCCGCGCAGGCCCGCACGCCGTCCGTGCTGGCCGCCCTGGCCGACTGGCGACTCCGCCACGCGGCGCTGGAGGTGGTCCTGGTGCGTGGCAACCACGACAGCCATGCGGGCGACCCCCCGTCCGCGCTGGGCATCGGCGTGGTGGACGAACCCTGGCGCCTGGGGCCATTCGCGGGCTGCCATTACCCCCAGGAGGCTCCTGCCTGCCATGTGCTGGCCGGCCATGTCCACCCCGCCGTCGTGCTGCGCGGCCCGGGGCGAGATGCGCTGCGCCTGCCGTGCTTTGCCGTCCATGCCGGCTTCACCCTGCTGCCGGCCTTCGGTCTGTTCACGGGCATGGCCAGCCTGCCGGCCGGTCCTGGCCTCCAGTGCTTTGCCGTGGGCGGCGGGCGGGTCTGGGCCGTTCCCGGTGGAGGGAGCGGGATGTAATCAGGCGTAATTTTCTGAAGGATCGTTGTTCCCTACAGTGCGCTTGCGCACGCACGGCGGGGCAGCAGAAAGCGCCGCAGCGCTTTTTTGATCCATCAGGGAGAGATGCATGGGCGTTCAACTCAACTTCGTCAATCAATCGAACGACGCAAACAACTCGCAGATCGTCATCTTCCAGAAAAACGTGGCCAGCGATTTCGAGGAGCTGGCCGTGGCCTGGCGGGTCATCAAGTACTGCGGCCAGGGCGACAACCACCCGTTCACCTTCCCGCTGGGCCTGCAGGTCGGTGCCAGCGACAGCTATGGCAACCACACGCCCCAGCTGGAGGCGCAGTTCGGCCAGCAGTTCCAGCTGTCCCTGAGCAGCAGCGGCGATCGCCTGGCGCCCGCAGGCTATGGCGCAAGCTCCAACGAAGTGCAGGTGCTCAACTCGCTGCCCCGGGGCGCCATCAATGCCAGTTGCTACAAGGACGGCCGGCTGCTGGCCGTCAAGACCGCGATTGCCCCCCAGCAAAAGGCCGTGTTCGAATTCAAGCCCACCATCTGGATCGGCGTGGTCTCGCAGATCGAGCAGGGCCAGGTCATGAACTCGGCCATCCTGGGTGACATCAACACCGAGATCTCCCTGCTGGGCATCTCGCGCGCCGACATCGTGATGCGAGGCGGCGGTGCGGGCGCCGGGTCCACGCCGTTCTCGTTCACGCTGGAGAACGTCGTGATGTGCTGAGGCCTGCCCCGCACCCCCGACTGGGGGGGGCAGACCCCCGGATGACGACTCCGTGACAGTTGTCACACCTCTGTCATGGAGGCGGCCAAGAATCCCGCACTTGTCCGGCCCGCGCAGGCCACTCCCCGCAGGTGCCCCACCCATCCATGACTGACGCAGCCTCCCCCCTGGCCCAGGCCAATGAAGACGCAGGCCTGATCTGCGGCTGGCGGTTTTTCTGCGACACGCAGCGGCGTGTGGAGGCCATGACGGCACAGTCGGCCGCGCAGTGGCTGGGTGCAGAGCGTCCGCTCACCGAGCCGGGCCGGCGCGACTTCCTGTGGCTGCACTTCAACCTGGCCAATACCCAGTCCCTGCGCTGGCTGCAGCGCCACGCCGCGCTGCCCGAAGTCTTCTACACCACGCTGCGCGAGGGCCTGGCCTCCACGCGCATCGAGCGCTCCGATGACTCCCTGGTCGCCGTGCTCAACGATGTGAATTTCGAGTTCAACTTCGAGTCGGCCGACATCGCCACGCTGTGGATCTGCCTGGACGAGCGCCTGGTCGTCACCGCGCGCACCCAGCCGCTGCGCTCGGTCGATGCGCTGCGTGCCGGGGTGCGCCAGGGCGACAGCCCCGCCAGCACGGCCGAGCTGCTGGAACACCTGATGCGCACCCAGGCCGACGTGCTGGTCAAGGTGGTGCGCGAGACCACGGCGCGCGTGGACGACATCGAAGACGCCATCATCGCGCAGCGCTACCACCATCCGCGCGCCCACCTGGGCCGGCTGCGCCGGCTGCTGGTGCGCCTGCAGCGCCTGCTGGCGCCCGAGCCGGCCGCGCTGTTCCGCCTGCTGCAGCAGCCCCCCGCCTGGATGGGCGAGGACGACCGCCGCGGCCTGGCCGCCGCCAGCGAGGAGTTCTCGCTCATGCTGCGCGACATGCAGACCCTGCAGGACCGCATAAAGCTGCTGCAGGAAGAAGTGGCCGCCGCCGTGAACGAGGACAACAGCAACAGCCTCTTCGTGCTGACCGTGGTCACCGTGCTGGCCCTGCCCATCAACATCCTGGCCGGCCTGTTCGGCATGAACGTGGGCGGCATACCCCTGGCAGAGCACGAGCACGGCTTCTGGATCGTGGTGTCCATCGTGATCGCCTTCACCGTCATCGCCGCCTGGCTGGCGTTTCGCAAGAAGCGGTACAGGGATTAGGGAGCGAGGGCCATCTGCCTGTGCGAAATGCGGTAGTTGCTGACCTATTGGGGTAATGAAAGTGCCGCGAACCCCAAACTCCAGGCCGAAGCGAAAGCATGGGTGAGACGAACCCAGGAAACGAAGGGTTGCGGCCTGGAAGCTTTGCTGTCAACCTCGCAACTAATCTCGCAAAGGAAGCCGGAAGATCCGGTTTTTTTCCTTATGGATCATTAGGTTGCCGTGGAGATGGATGTCGCAAGTACTGCCGCATGCAGGGCATTGCGAAGTCCCTCCCCAGTAGTCCGCGCCCTCAGGCCTCAACAGCTTTTGTTCCGGCCCCGAACGCCATCGCCCGCAGCCTGCCCAGCAGCGGCCACACCAGCATCAGCAGGGCCAGCGTGGTGATGGTGCCCGACAGGCCGTTGTGCCAGAAGATGCCCAGCTCGCCCTGGCTGGAGAGCATGCTCTGGCGGAAGGCGTCTTCCATGCGGTCGCCCAGCACGATGGCCAGGACCATGGGCGCCAGCGGATAGTCCAGCTTCTTGAACACGTAGCCGACCACGCCGAAGACCAGCATGAGCCAGATGTCCGTGGCGTTGCCGTGCACGGTGAAGGCGCCGATGGCGCAGACCATGAGGATCATGGGCGCGACGATGGAAAACGGCACGCGCAGGATGGCCGCGAACAGCGGCACGGTGGCCATGACGATGACCAGGCCGGCGATGTTGCCCAGGTACATGCTGGCGATCAGGCCCCAGACGAAGTCCTTTTGCTCGGTGAACAGCAGCGGGCCGGGCTGCAGCCCCCAGATCATCAGCCCGCCCAGCAGCACGGCCGCCGTGGCCGAGCCTGGAATGCCCAGGGCCAGCATGGGCAGCAGGGCCGAGGTGCCGGCCGCGTGGGCGGCGGTCTCGGGGGCGAGCACGCCTTCGGGGTTGCCCTTGCCGAAGCTGTCAGGGTCGCGCGAGAACTTCTTGGCCAGCCCGTAGCCCATGAAGCTGGCCGCCACGGCGCCGCCCGGCGTCACGCCCATCCAGCAGCCCACCAGGGCCGAGCGCAGCATGGTCAGCCAGTAGCGCGGCAGCTGGGCCCAGGTCCTGAACACCACCTTGAGGTCGATGGAGGCCTTCTTGCCCTTGAAGGCCAGGCCTTCCTCGATGGTCATCAGGATCTCGCTGATGCCGAACAGGCCGATCACCACCACCAGGAAATCAAAGCCGCGCAGCAACTCCGTTGAGCCGAAGGTCATGCGCAGGTCGCCCGAGATGGTGTCCATGCCCACGGCCGCCAGCAGCAGGCCCACGGCCATGGCGGCCACGATCTTGGCCTTGGGCTCCTTGCCCATGCCGATGAAGGAGCAGAACGTCAGGAAGAAGACCGCAAAGAACTCCGGCGGCCCGAACTGCAGCGCGAACGAGGCCACGACCGGCGCCAGGAAGGTGATCAGCATCACGCCCGAGATGGCGCCGATGAACGAGCCCGTGAAGGCCGTGGTCAGCGCCGCCCCGGCGTGGCCCTGCTGGGCCATGGGATAGCCGTCGAAGGTGGTGGCCACCGACCAGGCCTCGCCCGGGATGTTGAACAGCACCGAGGTGATGGCGCCGCCGAACAGCGCCCCCCAGTAGATGCAAGACAGCAGGATGATGGCCGAGGTGGGCGACATGCCGAAGGTCAGCGGCAGCAGGATGGCCACGCCGTTGGGGCCGCCCAGGCCCGGCAGCACGCCGACCACGATGCCCAGCAGGATGCCCGTGAGCATCAGCCCCGTGTTCTGCCAGGTGGTGACGGCCGCGAAGCCGTGCGCGAGGTATTGGAGTTCGTCCATGGTGTTGCTCCGTGGCGGCGACAGGGGTCAATAGCCGAGCCAGGCTTCAAGCGGACCCTTGGGCAGGGGCACCTTGAACTGGATCTCGAAGACGTAGAACAGCAGCACGCTGGTGAAGCTCGACAGCGCCACGGCCTTCCACCAGGGATAGCGGCCCGCAAACACCATGAAGCCCGTGATGAACAGCACCGAGGCCGCGTAGATGCCCAGCGGCGCGATCACGGCGATGTAGGCCGTCAGCGGCAGTAGCACCTGCGCCACGCGCCTGAGCTGCAGCCAGCTGGCGAACTGCTCCTGGCTGCGGTTGCGCAGCGCCTGCACGAAGACGGCGATGGCGCAGATGCCCAGCACGGCGCCCACGCGCAGCGGGAAGTAGCCGGCCTGCGGGCCGGTGTCGCTCCAGCCTGCGCCAATGCGCTGGTTGTCCCAGACCACGAGCACGGC
The DNA here is from genome assembly GCF_001682645.1 of Delftia sp. JD2. Lineage (NCBI taxonomy): Bacteria > Pseudomonadati > Pseudomonadota > Betaproteobacteria > Burkholderiales > Comamonadaceae > Delftia > Delftia sp. JD2. The sequence continues at coordinate 102,316 of NZ_LFJT01000011.1, read as the reverse complement.
CAGCGCCAGCAGCACGGCGGCCACGCCGTACTCCACATGGCGGCGTGACAGGCCGGGGGCCTGGGCTTCGGTGGCGGGGATGGATTCGGTGGCCGCGCTGGCGGGCTGGGCCGGGGCTGCTGCTGCTGCTGCCGCTGCATTGGAGGAGGGCGGGGCAAGGTGGATGGCGGTGTCCATGGCGCGGCTCCTCACTTGGCGGCGGCGGCCACGCTGGCCGACAGGAAACCGGCCTTCTTCATGATGTCGAGGTGGCGCGTCTCGTCCTTGGCCAGGAAGTCCACGAAGGCCTGCCCCGTCATGTACTCGGGCTTGAGCGCGTTTTTCTCCAGGTACTCCTTCCATTCGGGCGTGGCCACCACCTTGTGCATCACGCCCGCATAGAACTGCGCCTGCTCGGGCGTGGTGCCGGGCGGCAGGAAGAAGCCGCGCAGCATGGTGTATTGCACATCCAGGCCCTGCTCCCTGCAGGTGGGGATGTCCGACAGCGCCTGGCTGCCCGTGACCTTGGCCGTGTACTCGATGCGCTGCGTGTCGAACACGCACAGCGCCCGCACCTGGCCCGCGCGCCACTGCGCCATGGACTCGCTGGGGTTGTTGACGTTGGAGTCGATGTGCTTGCCCACCAGCTGCGTGCTGGCCTCGCCGCCGCCCTTGTAGGGGATGTAGGTGAACTTCACGCCGGCGGCCTGTTCCATGTTGGCCGTGATGATCTGGTCCTCGCGCTTGGAACTGGTGCCGCCCATCTTGAACTTGCCGCCGGCCTGCCGCGCTGCGGCCAGGTAGTCGGCAGGCGTCTGGTAGCCGGTCTCGGCATTGACCCAGAGCACGAACTGGTCCTGGGCAATCATGGCCACGGGATTCAGGTCGCGCCACTGGAAGGGCAGGGCCGTGGCCATGGGCAGGGTGAAGATGGCCGTGGAGGCCACCAGCAGCTTGTGCGGGTCGCGCGCCGAGGCCTTGACATCCAGAATGCCCTCGGCGCCGGAGGCGCCGGCCTTGTTGAGGATGACCACGGGCTGCTCGATCAGCTTGTGTTTGGTGACGATGGCCTGGATCACGCGCGCCATCTGGTCCGAGGCGCCACCGGCCGAGAACGGCACGACGAGTTCGACGGACTTGGCGGGCTTCCACTGCGCCCAGGCGGCAGGGGCTGAGAGGGCGCAGAGGGCGGTGGCGGCGAGGGTGGCGACGGCAGTTGCCGCCAGGCGGTTGCGGGGCGATGTCATGTCTCTTGTCTCCTGTTATTTCCTGGTATTGGTGCAATCCACGATCAAGGGGGCGAGCCATGTGCTCCGGCTCTGCCAAGGGGTTTCGGCGCGGGGCCGATGGGTTCAGGCGGCCTTGCGCAGCGCACCGGCTGCGGCGTGGGCAGCGAAGTAGTCCATGGACGCCTGCACGCCGCTGCCGGCCAGACGGATGCCGGACAGCTTCAGGCCCATCTCCACGCCCGCCACCATGGCCAGCAGCGTGAGGTCGTTGCTGTCGCCCAGGTGGCCCATGCGGAACATGCGGCCCTTGAGCTTGCCCAGGCCCGCGCCCAGCGACAGGTCGAAGCGCGTGTGGATCAGGCGACGCAGGGCGTCGGCATCCACGCCTTCGGGCGTGATCACGCCGGTGAGCACGGGCGAGTAGACCTGCGGATCGGCGCACTGGATGGGCAGGCCCCAGGCCTGGACGGCGGCGCGCACGCCGGCCGCCCAGCGCTGGTGGCGCGCAAACACCGTATCCAGCCCTTCGGCCAGCAGCATGTCCAGCGATTCGGACAGGGCGTACAGCAGGTTGGTGTTGGGCGTGTAGGGCCAGTAGCCGGTCTGGTTCATCTCCACCATCTCGTCCCAGGCCCAGAACGACTTGGGCAGCTTCGCGCTTTTGGCGGCCTCCAGTGCACGTGGCGACAGCGCGTTGAAGCTGATGCCGGGCGGCAGCATCAGGCCCTTTTGCGAGCCGCTGATGGTCACGTCCACGCCCCATTCGTCATGGCGGTAGTCGGCACTGGCCAGGCCCGAGATGGTGTCCACCAGCAGCAGGGCCGGGTGGCCCGCCGCGTCGATGGCGCGGCGCACGGCGGCGATGTCCGAGGTCACGCCCGTGGAGGTCTCGTTGTGCACCACGCATACGGCGCGGATCCGGCGCTCCGTGTCTTTGCGCAGCCGCGCCTCGATCAGCCCGGCCTGCACGCCATGGCGCCAGCCCGGCGCCTGGGGCAGGTGCTCGTCGGAGCCGCCATAGGACAGGAACTCGGTGGACAGGCCCAGGCGCGTGGCCATCTTCTGCCACAGCGAGGCGAAGTGGCCGGTCTCGAACATCAGCACATGGTCGCCAGGGCTGAGCGTGTTGATCAGGGCCGCCTCCCAGGCGCCCGTGCCGGAGGCCGGGTAGATCACCACCGGATGCCGGGTCTTGAAGACCTGCTGGATGCCAGCCAGCACCTTCAAACCGAGCTGGCCGAACTCCGGCCCCCGGTGGTCGATGGTGGGCAGGCTCATGGCCCGCAGGATGCGGTCGGGAACCGGGCTGGGGCCGGGGATCTGGAGGAAGTGGCGGCCCGTGGGATGGTTGTCGAGCGTGAGCATGGTGCGTCCCTTTCAAGGAAATGCCAGGTCGGTCTGCGGGGGAGGATGTTTGCGAATTTTTGCATTCAAAATTCATAAATGCCTTGGTGATAACCATGAATGCCTTGAGAAATGCTTGCGTAAAAATGAATGCAAAATTCATTCGACCAGGAGAGTCCATGGCGGAGATCATCGAGATTTCGCGGCTTGCCCTGCATGACCAGGTGGCGGCTCGGCTGCGCACCTGGCTGGTGGAGGGGCGCATACCGCCCGGTGCCAAGCTCAACGAGCGCGCGCTGTGCGAGCAGTTGCGCGTTTCGCGCACGCCGCTGCGCGAGGCCATCAAGCTGCTGGCCTCCGAAGGGCTGGTGGACCTGGTGCCCAACCGCGGCGCCGTGGCCGTGCGCCTGGGCGAGGCCGATGTGCTGCAGACCTTCGAGGTGCTGGCGGGGCTGGAGGGCATGTCGGGCGAGCTGGCCGCGCAGCGCATCAGCGAGCAGCAGCTGGCCGAGGTGCGGGCCCTGCACTTCGAGATGCTGGCCAGCCATGCGCGCCAGGACCTGTCCGGCTACTACCGGCTCAATGCGCTGATCCACTCGGCCATCAACCGCGCCGCCGCCAACCCCGTGCTGGCCGAGACCTATGGCCGCATCAACGCCCGCGTGCAGTCGCTGCGCTTTCGCACCAACCAGGACGCGGCCAAGTGGAAGCGTGCCGTCCAGGAGCACGAACGCATGCTGGAGGCGCTGCAGGCGCGCGACGCCGCCGCGCTGCGCCAGGTGCTGGTGGCCCACCTGGAGCACAAGCGCGACACCGTCATCGCCCTGCTCAAGGCAGGCCAGATCTACCCACGAACCATGAACGAATGAGAGCCGCCATGCTGATGGAATCCACGCACCGCCTTGCCGCTTCCCCCGACGACACCGTGCCCGCTCCCGGCACGATGCAGCCGCCCAACGAGGTCAGCCAGATGCTGGCGCGCCGCCTGCGCTCGGACACGCGCGGCCAGGTCCTGTTTGACGCGGCCTCGCGCGGGCGCTATGCCACCGATGCCTCCATCTACCAGATCATGCCGGTAGGTGTCTTTGTGCCCACCTGCGAGCAGGACATCGCCACGGCCCTGCAGATCGCCCGCGAGCTGAAGGTGCCCGTGCTGCCGCGCGGCGGCGGCACCAGCCAGTGCGGGCAGACCACGGGCGCGGCCCTGGTGATCGACAACAGCAAGCATTTGCGCAACATCCTCTCGGTGGACCCTGATGCAGGCATTGCCGAGGTCGAGCCCGGCCTGGTGCTGGACCACCTCAACGCCCGGCTCAAGAAGCTCGGCCTGTGGTATCCGGTGGACGTATCGACCAGCGCCCAGGCCACGCTGGGCGGCATGGCGGGCAACAATTCCTGTGGCTCGCGCTCCATTGCCTACGGCAACATGGTCCACAACGTGCGCGGCGCCCGCGCCTGGATGGCCGATGGCGAGCTGCTGGACTTCGGCCCCGTCGCCCAGGCCACGGGCCGCGCGGCGCGCATTGCACAGTTCGTGCACGGGCTGGCGCAACAGCACCGGGCGGAAATCCACGCGCACTGGCCCAAGGTCATGCGCCGCGTGGCGGGCTACAACCTCGACATCTTCGACAACCAGAGCGAGCGGCCCTACACGGCCGACGGCAGCGTCAACCTGGCCCATCTGCTGATAGGCGCCGAGGGCACGCTGGCCTACACGCGCTCGCTCACCCTGCAGCTCAGCGCGCTGCCACGTGCCAAGGTGCTGGGCGTGGTGAACTTTCCCACCTTCCACGCGGCCATGGACTCGGCCCAGCACATCGTGAAGCTGGGCCCCACGGCCGTGGAGCTGGTGGACCGCACCATGATCGAGCTGGGCCTGGCCAACCCGGCCTTCAAGCCCACCATAGAGACCGCGCTCATCGGCCGCCCGGCCGCCATCTTGCTGGTGGAATTCGCCGGCGACGACCGCGCCGCGCTGCTGGCGCGGCTGCGCCAGCTGGTGGAGCTGATGGGCGAGCTGGGCCTGCCCGGCAGCGTGGTGGAAATGCCCGAGGAAGCGGCCCAGAAAAACCTCTGGGAAGTGCGCAAGGCGGGGCTGAACATCATGATGAGCCTCAAGGGCGACGGCAAGCCCGTGAGCTTCATCGAGGACTGCGCCGTGCCGCTGCAGCACCTGGCCGAGTACACCGACGCGCTCACCGAAGTGTTCGCGCGCCACGGCAGCCGGGGCACCTGGTACGCCCATGCCTCCGTGGGCACGCTGCATGTGCGGCCCATCCTGGACATGCGCACCGACGGCGTGGTGCGCATGCGCGCCATTGCCGAGGAAGCGGCCGAACTGGTGCGCAAATACAAGGGCGCCTTCAGCGGCGAGCACGGCGACGGGCTGTGCCGCGGCGAGTGGATTGCCTGGCAGTTCGGGCCCGCCATCACCGAGGCTCTGCGCGCCATCAAGCAGCACTTCGACCCGGACAGCCTCTTCAACCCCGGCAAGATCATCGATACGCCGAAGATGGACGATGGCCGGCTGTTCCGCTTCGCGCCCGCCGACACCCCCCGGCCCTACCGGCGCATTCCCATCACGCCCGTGCTCGACTGGTCGGCCTGGAACGTGCAGGCCGACCCGGTCACCGAAGTCACCACGGCGCCCGGCACCGGCGGCGACGTCACGGGCGGCTTTGCCAAGGCCGTGGAGATGTGCAACAACAACGGCCACTGCCGCAAGTTCGACGCCGGCACCATGTGCCCCAGCTACCGCGTCACGCGCGACGAGCAGCACCTGACGCGGGGCCGCGCCAACACCCTGCGCCTGGCCATCTCGGGCCAGCTGGGGCCTGACGCCTTTACCAGCGAGGCCATGCACGACACCATGGACCTGTGCGTGGGCTGCAAGGGCTGCAGGCGCGACTGCCCCACAGGCGTGGACATGGCCCGCATGAAGGTGGAATTCCTGGCCCACTACAAGGCCCGCCATGGCCACACGCTCAAGGACCGGCTGGTCGCCCATCTGCCGCGCTACGCCGCCACGGCCAGCCGCATGCCCTGGCTGCTGAACCTGCGCAACCGCCTGCCCGTGCTGCGCCAACTGGGCGAAAAATTGCTGGGCCTGTCCGCCAGGCGCTCGCTGCCGGCCTGGCGCAGCGACACCTTCTGGCGCGCGCCCGAAGCACATACCTTTCTTGACCGCGACCAGGCCCTGGCCCGCGCGGCGGCCGGCGAGCGCGTGGCCGTGCTCTTCGTGGACACCTTCAACGGCACCTTCGAAAGCGAAAACGCCCTGGCCGCCGCGCGCGTGCTGCAGGCGGCCGGATATGCGCTGCACACCGCCAGCAAGTCCGCCAAAGAGGGCGGCGGCCACCACTGCTGCGGCCGCACCTACCTGGCCACCGGCATGGTCGAGCAGGCCAAGGCCAGCGCCGGTGCGCTGATCAACGCCCTGGCGCCCCTGGCCCGCGCCGGCATCCCCATCGTCGGCCTGGAGCCCTCCTGCCTGCTGACCCTGCGCGACGAAGCCCTGGTCATGGGCCTGGGCGAGCCTGCGCAGGCCGTTGCCGCCCAGGCCCTGCTGTTCGAGGAATTCATTGCCCGTGAAGTGAAGGCCGGCCGCTTTGCGCTGCCGCTGCGCGCCGCCGAGGCGCCCATCCTCGTGCACGGCCATTGCCACCAGAAGGCCTTCGGCGCCGTCAGCCCCATCCTCGACGTGCTGCGGCTGATTCCCGGCGCCCAGCCCGAGCTCATCGAAAGCTCCTGCTGCGGCATGGCCGGCAGCTTCGGCTACGAGGCCAGCCACCACCAGGTCTCCATGGACATGGCCGAGGCGGCCCTGCTGCCGGCCATCCGCCAGCGCCCCGAGGCCATCGTCGTGGCCGACGGCACCAGCTGCCGCCATCAGATCGCCGACGGCGCGGCGCGCGAAGCCGTGCATGTGGCGCGGCTGCTGGAAAGCCTGCTGGACGCCCGCTGACTGCCCGCTGACCGCCATCCTCCCTCCCGCACAACAAGGCACCCCCATGAAGCACAAGCCCTGCCTGGATCTCCAGGACATCAAGGCCATCGCCCAGGCCGCCGAGGCGCATGCCACGGCGCGCGGCTGGGCCGTCAGCATCGCCATCGCCGATGACGGCGGCCACCTGCTGTGGCTGCAGCGCCTGGACGGCGCGGCACCGGCCTCGGCCCACATCGCGCCGGCCAAGGCCCACGCCGCAGCACTGGGCCGCAAGGAAAGCCGGCTCTATGAGGAAATGATCAATGGTGGCCGCACCGCCTACCTGAGCGTGCCCGCGCTGCAGGGCCTGCTGGAAGGCGGCGTGCCCATCACCAGGGAGGGCCACTGCCTGGGCTCCGTGGGCGTCAGCGGGGTGAAGCCGGCCGAGGATGCGGAGGTGGCGCGGGCGGGGATTGCGGCGCTGGGGGCCGCGCCGCAGCGGTAGCGGCCCTGGGCTTCAGCGCGACTTGCGCGGCTGCAGGGCCTCGGCACGCAGCATGGCCAGCACGGCATCGCGCTTGTGGTGCAGGTGGGTGACCAGCAGCTCGCGCAGGGCCGTGGCGTCGCGTGCGCCCAGGGCCTCGATCATGGCCTCGTGCTCCTTGACGGCCTGCTTCCACTTGGCCGTGTCCAGGTTGGTGCGAAAGCGCAGGGACTGCACGCGGTTGTTGATGCGCTGGAAGGTCTCCGTCAGCACGGGGTTCTTGGCGGCGCTGTTCAGCGCCGCGTGGATGGCGGCGTTGAGCCGGTAGTAGGCAGACACGTCGGCGCGCGCCACGCTGGCCATCATCTCGTAGTGCAGGGCGCGGATCTCGGCGAATTCCTGGTCGGTGATGCGCTGCGCGGCCAGTTCGCCCGACAGGCCCTCGATGCCGGCCAGCACCTCGAAGGCGTGCATGACATCGGCCTCGCTCAGCTTGACGGCAATGGCGCCGCGGTTGGGCAGCAGGTCGGCCAGGCCTTCGGCGGCCAGCAGCTTGATGGCCTCGCGCAGCGGCGTGCGCGAGACGCCCAGCTGCTCGCACAGCTCGCGCTCGTTGAGCTTGGCGCCCGGGGCGATGCGCCCTTCGATGAGCATGGACCTCAAACGGTCCGCCACCTGCTCGTGCAGCGCCGCCCGCGATATCTCGATGATCTCCGCCATCTAGCGGTCTCCTTGGCTGTTCCTGGCTGGTGGATGCCCCCGCCACAGGCATTGCGCCATGCGGGGCGGCGCCGATGTTAGCCGAGTTTGCACCCCAGGCGGGCCTCCCGCCCGGCGCACGCGCTGTCCCTGCCAAGCACTACAGGCTTTTCAGCAGGGGCCTACGGCCTGCGGGCGTGGCTGCCCGCACCATGGTGCCGATCAGACACACCAACCAGGGACAACCAATGGCCAACGCAGCGATCCGGCTGCAGATCCAGGTGGATCTTGCTTATGACATCCGCGATCCGGCCGGGGCCGATTTCGTGTTCAACATCCATGCGGCCCACACCTCGCACCAGACGGTGGAGAACGAGCAACTGGTGCTCAGCCAGCCCGTGGAGCCCGACATTGCCACCGAGCCCGCCACCTCCACCCGCTTCATGCGCCTGCATGCCAACCCAGGCCCGCTGCACCTGACCTACACGGCCACCGTCTGCATCGCGCACCACCGCGAGGATCCGGCGGCGCTGGGCGAGGTTCCGGTGCGCTGCATCCCGCTGGAGGTCCTGCCGTACATCTACCCCAGCCGCTACTGCCAGTCCGACCGGCTGATGCAGCTGGCCTTCCGCAATTTCGGCCAACTGGCGCCGGGCTATTCGCGCGTGCTGGCCATACAGCAGTGGGTGCAGGAGCTGGTGACCTTCGCTTCGGCCACCAGCAACTCGTCCACCTCGGCCGTCGATACCCTGGTGGAGCAGGTGGGCGTGTGCCGCGATTTCACGCACCTGATGATCGCGCTGTGCCGTGCGCTGAACATTCCCGCCCGCATCGCCACCGGCACGGACTACGGCGCCGACCCTGCACTGGGCCCGCCCGATTTCCATGCCTACGTGGAAGCCTACCTGGGCGACAGGTGGTATCTGTTCGATGCATCGGGCACGGCCATTCCCATGGGCTTCATGCGCTTTGGCACGGGCCGTGACGCGGCGGACGTGGCCTTTGCCACCATCTTCGGCAACGTGGTGGCCATGGCCCCCATGATCCAGACACAGGCCCTGGAAGACGAGCACAGCCAACTGCCCCGGCTGTGCAGCGAGGCGCTGTCGACCACCGCGCCTTCGCCCGCCGTGCTGTCGGGCTGCGCATCGTTTGGCAGCACGGCGGACCGAAGGAGCTTCAGGCAGCTGCCTGCCTGAGCTGCCTGCGCTGTGAAAGGCGCGCGGCGGCGGTCCTCAGAAGCGGTGCGTTCCCGTCACCGCAAAGGTGCGCCGCTGGCCGTAGAAGCAGTCGCCGCGTGCCAGGCACTGCGTGATCTGCACCTTGTCGGTCAGGTTGACCACGTTGAAGGCCAGGCGCCATGGGCCGGCGTCATAGGACACCATGGCGTCCAGCAGGGTGGCCGAAGGCGTGTCCACCAGGCTGGTGCCCGTCCACTGCGAACCCGTGTAGCGCACGCCGGCGCCCAGGCTCCAGCCGCCGCGTCCTTCGCTGGCAAAGCGGTGGGTCAGCCAGGCCGATGCCGTGTGGCGCGGCACGCTGGTCACACGCTGGCCCTGGTCGCCGCCATTGCTGCGCGAAATGACGGCGTCGGTGTACGCATAGGCCAGGGTGGCGTCCCAGTGGCGGGCCAGGCTGGCGGTGAGCTCGGCCTCGAAGCCGTTGACCTTGACCTCGCCGATCTGCAGGCTGTTGAGCGGGTTGGCCGGGTCGGTGGTCTTGCGGTTCTTCTCGCGCAGCGTGTAGACGGCGGCAAAGGCCGACAGGCCCTGGCCCGGCGGCTGCCATTTCACGCCGGCTTCCCATTGCTCGCCGCGCTGGGCCTTGTAGGGCGTGCCGTAGACGTTCACGCCGCCCAGCGGCTGGAAGGACTCGGAGTAGCCCAGGTAGGGCGCCCAGCCACCGTCCATCTGGTAGGTGGCGCCTGCGCGCTTGGTCCAGGCCTTCTCGTCCACGGCGGAGGCGGGCCGGCCTTCGGTATCGGTCTGGGCGCTGTCGTGGCGCAGGCCCAGGGTGGCGGTCCAGCGGCCCCACTTGATCTGGTCCTGGGCGTAGAAGCCCAATTGCTTTTGCGACACGCCCGGCTGGCGCACCAGCTGCGAAGCCGTGGGCGGCGTGAAATTGCCGTAGACGGGGTTGTAGACGTCAAACGGCGCGGTCAGGCCGCGCCAGGTGGACTGGCTGGTGCTGTTGCGCTGCGCATCCATGCCGGCCAGCACGGTGTGCTCGGCCGTGCCCCAGCGCAGCCGGCCTTCGAGCTGCGTGTCGATCACCAGCATGCGCCCGCCGTTGACCTGCCAGGAGGCATCGCGGTAGACGCTGCGGTTGTCGGGGTTGAAGACCGGGCGCGCAGGGCGGCCCTGGCCGGGGATGGCGGTGAAGCTGGTGTAGATGGAGCGGTAGTCCACGTCGCTGATGGTGCGCCGCAGGTTCTGGCGCACGGTCCAGTCCGCGTTCAGGCGGTGGCTGAACAGGTAGCCCCAGGATTTGTTCTCTGTGTCGAACGAGTCCCAGCCGGGCTCGCCGATGAAGGTGCTGGTGGGAATCTGGCCGTAGGGGCTGGGCAGGCGCGTGCCCTGCCAGGGGAAGAAGCCGATCAGCGAGCCGCTCTTGTCCTTCTGGTAGAGCGCCTGCAGCGTCAGCGAGGTATCGGCGCTGGGCCTCCACGTCAGGCTGGGCGCGATCACCAGGCGGTCGTCGTTCACATGGTCCACCTGGGTGCCGCTTTCCCGGCCCACGGCCACCAGCCGGTACAGCCACTGGCCGTCTTCGGTGACGGCGCCGGTCAGGTCGGTGGCGATCTGCTTGCGCCCGTAGCTGCCCATCTGCACCTGAACCTCGCGCAGCGCCTCGGCCTGCGGGCGCTTGCTGGTCAGATTGAGCACGCCGCCCACGCTGCCCTGGCCGTAGAGCACGGAAGAGGGGCCGCGCAGGAACTCCACGCGTTCCAGCGTGTAGGGGTCGGGGCGGCTGGTGTTGTAGGTGCCGTAGGTGCGCAGCAGCCCGTCCTGGTACTGGCTCACGCTGCCGCCGCGTGCCGAGAAGCTGTCCACCCGGCTGTCAAAGTAGTTGGACACCACGCCCGCGCTGTAGGCCGTGGTCTGGCGCAGCGTCTGCACGCCCTGCGCCTCGAACTGGTCGCGCGTGACCACGCTGATGGCCTGGGGCGTCTCGATCAGCGGCGTGTCGGTCTTGGTGGCCGAGATGGCGCGCTTTGCGGTGAAGCCCACCACGGCTCCGGTGGGATTTTCCTTCTCGTTGCCTGCGTTCACGGTGACCGGGGCGAGCGTGGCCTCGGGAGCATTTTCAGGCTGGGCCTGCGCGTGGGCGGCGCCGCACAGGGCAAGCAGGGCGGCATGCGCAACTGCCGTGCGCGAGAGTCTTTGGATAAGCATGGTCAATGGTCGAGAGCTGGGAAACCTGTGCCGTGGGGCGTGCTCTGGGTGCGTCGGCGCTGCTGCCGGCCTGGGGCCAGCGGCGCAGCCTGTCATGGCGGGTGCGGATTTTAGAATGGCAATGAGAATGATTGCTTTTTCTTTTTAATTGTGTGTAGCATGCCACGCATTACTCTTGTTTTGATAGCAATGAATGCTTGTGGTGAAAGAGAGAAGAGGTCTTCTATGGACCACCCATGCCGCGTATGGATGTGGTTGCCGGCGGCGGCGGCACTGTGCTAACGATTCTTGCCTCAGCTTGCCAAAAGACCGTTGATTGCTCCGGCCACGGCCACAGTCCCAGGCGGGCCGTGGCGGGTGGTCTCTACACGCCCTGGCGCGCCAGCGTGATCGCCAGGCCGGCCAGCCCCGCGCCGACCACCACGGGGATCACGCCCACCTTCCAGCGCAGCAGCGCGGCCGCCGCTGCCAGGCCCAGCAGTGCGGACGGCCAGTCGAAGGGACCCGCCCATCCCTGGGGCCACAGCACGTGCCAGGCAAAGAACACGGCCAGGTTGGCGATGACGCCCACCACGGCGGCCGTGATGCCCGTCAGCGGCGCGGTGAAGCCCAGCCTGCCATGGGTGGACTCGATGAAGGGGCCGCCCAGCAGGATGAAGGCAAAGGACGGCAAAAAGGTGAAGAAGGTCACGACCAGGGCGGCGGCGGCGCCGGCAGGCAGCAGCGCATCGGGGCCGAACACCTGCGTGCTCCAGCCGCCCAGGAAGCCCACGAAGGACACCACCATGATCAGCGGCCCCGGCGTGGTCTCGCCCAGGGCCAGCCCGTCCATCATCTGCGTGGCCGTGAGCCAGTGGTAGTGGTCCACGGCGCCCTGGTAGAGGTAGGGCAGCACGGCGTAGGCGCCGCCAAAGGTCAGCAGCGCCGCCTTGGTGAAGAACCAGCCCATCTGGGTGAGCGCGCCCTTCCAGCCAAAGGTGGCGGCCAGCAGGCCCAGCGACAGCGCCCACAGCCCCAGGCTGGCCGCCAGCACCTGGCTGAAAAAGCGCCAGCGGAACCGTGCATGGGCCGGTGTGGGCGTGTCATCGTCGATGACGGCCGGGCCGTGGCTGCCCCCGCGCGGGCCGTGCCCGCCCGCAGGGGCGAAGTGGCGCGGCGCCAGCCTGCCCCCCAGGTAGCCCAGTGCGCCGGCCGCCAGCACGATCAGCGGAAACGGCAGCTTCAACGCGAAGATGGCCACGAAGGCCGCCGCGGCAATGCCCCACAGCCAGCCGTTGCGCAGGGTGCGCGAGCCCACGCGCCAGGCCGCCTGCACCACCAGCGCCGTCACGGCCGGTTTGATGCCATAGAAGATGCCGGCAACGGCCGGCACATGGCCGAAGGCCACATAGATCCAGGACAGGGCGATGAGCAGCAGCAGCGAAGGCAGCACGAACAGCCCGCCGGCCACGATGCCGCCCCAGGTGCGGTGCAGCAGCCAGCCGATGTAGGTGGCAAGCTGCTGGGCCTCGGGGCCGGGCAGCAGCATGCAGTAGTTGAGCGCATGCAGGAAGCGCCCCTCCGAGATCCAGCGCCGCCGCTCCACCAGGTCCTCATGCATGATGGCGATCTGCCCGGCCGGCCCGCCAAAGCTGATGCAGCCCAGCTTCAGCCAGTAGCGCAGGGCTTCGGCGCGGGTGGGCGGGAGGGGTGCAGCGGGTGCAGCGGGTGCATCAAGCGAACTGGGAGGCATGCCGCAAATGTCTCATACGGCAGCCGCCGCTGACGCCTGCCGGCACCCGCTCCGCACCTGTGCTGCGCAGACGCTACATCTGCCGGGCGGCCTGCTTGACCAGCTCCGGTTCGGCGCGGTAGCTGCCCGGGAACAGCTGCTTGAGCTGCTCCACCTTGGGCAGGTCGTTGATGACGATGTAGGGATGGCGCGGGTTCTCGGTCATGAAGTCCTGGTGGTAGTTCTCGGCCGGGAAGAAGCTGGGCTTGTCCTCCAGCCGGGTCACGATGGGCTTGCCGAAGACCTTGGCCGCGTCCAGCTGGGCCACGTAGGCCTGGGCGGTCTTGAGCTGCGCGGCGTCGGTGGCGAAGATGGCCGAGCGGTACTGCGTGCCCGTGTCCGGCCCCTGCCGGTTGAGCTGGGTCGGGTCATGGGCCACGGAAAAGTAGATCTGCAGCAGCTGCCCGTAGCTGACCTGGGCCGGGTCATAGGTGACCTCGACCGACTCCGCATGCCCGGTGCGTCCGCTGCTCACCGCCGAATACGAGGCCTGGGCCGCCGTGCCGCCGCTGTAGCCCGAGACGGCGCGCTGCACGCCCTTGACATGCTGGAACACGCCTTGCACGCCCCAGAAGCAGCCGCCCGCAAAGATGGCTTTCTGCGGCCCCTGGCCCGTGGCGGGCGCATCCTGCGCGGGTGGTGGAATGCGCACGGCCTGCTCGGCCGCCTGCAGGTTGCTGCCCTGCCACAGCAGGGCGCCGCCCAGCAGCACGGCGCTGCCGGTCAGCAGTTGGAGAAGGCCGCGGCGGCGGGGTGCGGCGGCGAGGGTGGAATCGTTGGTCATGGTGTCTCTCCGGTGAAAGTGAAGTGGCCAGGGATCAGCCAAAGGTGAAGGCATAGGCGGAGATGCCGGGGTCCAGGAATTCGATGCTGAAGGTGCGCTCGGCTGCGCCGCCGTCCTGGCGCACCAGCTGGTACAGGCGCTGCTCGGTCACGCTGCCGCTGCCGTCGGCGGCCACGTCCATGCCGCGCGAGGCGCCGGGCGCCTTGCCGTCGATCAGCACCTTGAAGCGCACGGGCTTGCCATCGCTGCCCGGGCCCAGCACCAGGTGCAGGTCGCGTGCCTGGAAGCGGTAGGTGATGCGGCCGTTAGCGCCGTCCAGCGTGGCGCTTTCCGGGCCCACCGTCCATTGGCCGCTCAGGCCCCAGGCGTTGAGCGGCAGGCGCTCGGGCGTGGCATAGGCGGTGGCCTGGTTGTGCACGGCGGCAGGCGTGGCGGCAAATTGCTCGGCGCGCTCATAGCCCAGGTAGGTCTCGTGCGAGCGCACGGCTGCCATGTCGGCGGGCTGCTGCACGCCCTTGGCCTGCACGTCGATCAGGCCCTGGTCCACCTGCTTCGATCCGGCTTCCTGCAGCAGTTGCTGGATCACGCGCTCGGACTCGGCATAGCCGCCTTCGCCAAAGTGGTGGTGCCGGATGCGGCCCTGGGCATCGATGAAGTAGTGCGCCGGCCAGTACTGGTTGTTGAAGGCGCGCCAGATCTTGTAGCCGTTGTCCACGGCCACGGGGTAGCTGATGCCCAGGTCCTTGATGGCCTTTTCCACGTTGGACAGCTTGCGCTCGAAGGCGAACTCCGGCGCATGCACGCCCACCACCACCAGGCCCTGGTCGCGGTATTTCTCGGCCCAGGCCTTCACATAGGGCAGGGTGCGCAGGCAGTTGATGCAGGAGTAGGTCCAGAAATCTACCAGCACCACCTTGCCGCGCAGTTGTTCGGCCGTCAGCGGGGTGGAGTTGAGCCAGTCGGTGGCGCCGTCCAGCGCAGGGGCCAGCCCTTCGTCCGGCAGGGCGGCGCGGGACGGGCCGCCGGCCATGCGCATGGCGCCGCCTGCGGCCATCATGGCCGAGCCCGAGCCCTCACCCCTGTCCACGGTGGCCATCATTGCGGGACCGGCCTGCATGGCCATGGCGCCACCCTCGGGCCTGCCGCTCAGGCGGTCCACCAGCCTTTGCTCCAGGCCGCCGGTGGAGGCCGTGGACACTTGCGCCAGCACGCCCGTGTCGAGCCCCAGCGCAATCGCGCCCACGCCGGCCAGCATGGCTGCGCCCAGCCCGCGCCGCACCCATTCGCCCGCACCCAGCATGCGCTTGAGCGCCGCAAACACCTTGCCGCCCAGCAGCAGGGCCGCCGCCATGGAGGTGGCCGCACCGGCCGCATAGGCCAGCAGCAGCAGGCTGGAGGTGGTGTTGGCGCCCTGCAGTGCGGCGCCCGTGAGGATCAGGCCCAGGATGGGGCCCGCGCAGGGCGCCCACAGCAGGCCCGTGGCCACGCCCAGCAGCAGCGAGGCGCCGGGGCGGGCGCCGCCGTCCGTGCCCTGCGCACGCTCGGAAAGGCGCGAGCCCGCCGCCACCAGCGGCCGCGTCAGCCGCTCGGACAGGCCGGGCCACAGCAGGGTCAGCGCAAACACGGCGACCAGGCCCAGGGCCAGCCAGCGGCCGTATTCATTGGCGGCCACCACCCAGCCGCCGCCCACGGCCGCCAGCGAGGCCACCAGGGCGAAGGTCAGCGCCATGCCCGCCAGCAGCGGCAGGCCGCTTTTGGCGAAGGGCTGGTCGGCGCGTGCAAAGACGAAGGGCAGCACCGGCAGGATGCAGGGGCTGACGATGGTCAGCACCCCGCCCAGATAGGCCAGGACGATCAGCAGCATGGCACGGCTCCCGGGTTCAGGCAGGCTGGGGCGTGAACGTCAGCGACAGGCCGTTCATGCAGTAGCGCAGGCCCGTGGGCTTGGGGCCGTCGTCGAAGACATGGCCCAGGTGTCCGCCGCAGCGGCGGCAATGCACCTCGGTGCGCAGCATGCCGTAGGTGCGGTCCTGGCGCGTGGCCACGGCCTTGTCCAGCGGCTGCCAGAAGCTGGGCCAGCCGGTGCCGCTGTCGAACTTGGTCTTGGACGAGAACAGCGGCAGCGTGCAGCCCGCGCAGGCAAAGGTGCCGGCGCGGTGCTCCTTGTTCAGGGGGCTGGTGCCGGCGCGCTCCGTGCCTTCCTTGCGCAGGATCTGGTACTGCTCGGGCGTGAGCCGGGCACGCCACTCGGCGTCGCTGTAGCTCACCTCGAAGATTTCGCTGGAGGCGGCGGCCGGTGCGCGGCGCGGGAACAGGCTGGCCGCCAGCACGGCGGTGGTGCCGGCGCCTGCAGTCCACAGAAGATGGCGTCTGGTGGTCATGGTGTGCTCCTGAAGGTTCTTTGCGTCTGAAAACGATGCGATGCCAGTCAGGTTAGGGCGGCGGCCTCCCGAAGTCTTCACGCAGAGTTCAAAGATTCGTGATAACTCCCGGTCCCGGTATTGCGCACAATGGCAGCCACTCCCGCCACTTCCAGGAAACCGCATCCGATGACCGCCACGCGCCGCGTACTTCTCGTCGAGGACGACGCCCATATCGCCGACCTGCTCACGCTGCACCTGCGCGACGAAGGCCTGGAAGTCATGCACTGCGCGCGTGGCGACGACGGCCTGCGCCAACTGGAGCGCGGCGGCTGGGACGCGCTGGTGCTGGACATCATGCTGCCCGGCGTGGACGGCCTGGAGATCTGCCGCCGCGCCCGCGCCATGGCGCGCTACACGCCCATCATCATCATCAGCGCGCGCTCCAGCGAGGTGCAGCGCATCCTGGGCCTGGAGATCGGCGCCGACGACTACCTGGCCAAGCCGTTTTCCGTGCTGGAGCTGGTGGCGCGTGTCAAGGCGCTGCTGCGCCGCGTGGAGGCGCTGGCCCAGAATGCCCGGCTGGAGTCCGGCAGCCTGACCATCGCCGGCCTGGCCATGGACCCCGTGGCGCGCGATGCCCGGCTTCATGGTGCCCGGCTGGACCTGACCCCGCGCGAGTTCGACCTGCTGTACTTCTTCGCGCGCCAGCCCGGCAAGGTGTTCTCGCGCATGGACCTGCTCAACGCCGTCTGGGGCTACCAGCACGAAGGCTACGAGCACACCGTCAACACCCACATCAACCGCCTGCGCGCCAAGATCGAGGCCGACCCGGCCCAGCCCGCGCGCATCCTCACCGTCTGGGGGCGCGGCTACAAGTTCGCCGAGGCGGGGGAGGGCGCCTGACATGAAGCTGCGCCTGACACTGACCCAGCGCCTGTCCCTGGTCTTTGCCGTGCTGCTGCTGGTGTGCAGCGGCACCTCGGCCTGGATGCAGTTGCGCGCCAGCCGCATGCACGAGCTGGAAGTGGTGCAGGGCCTGTCGCGCGACGTGGCCGAAAGCATTGCGCGCGACGCCCAGCTGACCGACGCCAACGGCCTCATGCCCGGCGCCGTGCGCAGCTTCTTCAACCAGCTCATGCTGGTCAACCCCAGCGTGGAGGTCTACCTGCTGGACGCCGACGGCCGCATTGCAGGCCATGCAGCCCCCGACGGCCGCGTGCGCCGCGAGCGCGTGGACCTGGCGCCCGTGCACCGGCTGCTGGAAGGCGGCACGCTGCCCATCCTGGGGGACGACCCGCGCAGCGTCGAAGGCCGCAAGGTCTTCAGCGCGGCACCGCTGCGCGTCAACGGCAAGGACGTGGGCTTCATCTACGTGGTGCTGCAGGGCGAGGCGCATGACCAGCTGGTGGCGCAGGGCTCCGCCAACTCGGTGCTCAGCACGGCGCTGTGGTCCATCGGCATGGTGGCGCTGCTGTGCCTGGTGGCGGGCCTGGTGGCCTTTGCGCTGATCACGCGGCCGCTGCGCCGGCTCACCGAAGAGGTGGCCGGCTTCGACATCCATGGCGCCCCCCCGGACATGCCGGCCCCCCAGCCCGGCGCCGCACAGGACAGCCGTGACGAGATCGCCGTGCTGGACGCGGCCTACCGCCGCATGGTGGCGCGCATCGGCGAGCAGTGGCGGGCGCTCACGCGCCAGGACCAGGAGCGGCGCGAACTCATCGCCAACGTCTCGCACGACCTGCGCACGCCGCTGTCGTCCCTGCACGGCTACCTGGAAACGCTGCTGCTCAAGGATGCCGTGCTCGACGCCACCGAGCGCCGCCGCTACCTGGGCATTGCCCTGGCCCAGAGCCAGAAGGTGGGCGAGCTGGCGCAAAGCCTGTTCGAGCTGGCACGCCTGGAGTACGGCTTTGTCCAGCCCGAGCCGGAGCCGTTTTCCATGCCCGATCTGGTGCAGGACGTGTTCCAGAAATTCGAGCTGCGTGCCGAGGCGCGCCAGGTGGCGCTGCGGGCCGACTTCCCGCCCCGCCTGCCCGTCGTCCAGGCCGACCTGGGCATGATCGAGCGCGTGCTGGGCAACCTGCTGGACAACGCGCTGCGCCACACGCCCGGCGGCGGCAGCATCCAGGTGGCGCTGGCGGCAGCGGGCAACGCCGTCGAAGTCACCGTGGCCGACACCGGCCCCGGCATCTCGGCCGATCTGCGCGAAGGCCTGTTCGAGCGGCCCTTCACCGTGGGCGGCGCCCGCCGCGGCGGCGGCCTGGGCCTGCGCATCGTCCACCGCATGCTGGAGCTGCACGGCTGCCGCATCGAACTGGTGGACCAGCCGGGGCAGGGGGCGAGCTTCCGGTTCGTGCTGCCCGCGGCCGCGCAGGCAACGGGCGCCGGCGCCCGGCCGCGCCAGGGCTGACGCGGATCGTGGGTTACCCTTGTGCACAGCGCGCCCTCGACGGCGCGGCATGCACAAGATCGTCAACACGCCCCCAAGGACCCACGCCATGTCAACGTCTGCCTCCCCGGTTCATCGCCTGCCTGCATGGGTGCCGCTGCGCTACACCACGTTCTGCCTGAGCCTGGTCGGCAGCGCGGGGCTGCTGGTGGCGGCGCTGGTGTGGGGAGGGCTGTGGTGGTGGCTGGGCTTTGGCGTGTGCGCCGCGCTGGCGCTGCTGGGCGTGCGCGACATGACCCAGGTGCGCCATTCGGTGCTGCGCAACTACCCCATCCTCTGTGGTCAAGATGTTTTTTGTAACATGAGGCTCGTACTGATTACTCAAAAGGTAAACCTAAAGAGTGCGCGAAGGCTACTCCCGGGCTGTGGAGCGGGTGTTGGGGATGCGCTACCTGTGGGTAACGCCGTGAGGCCCTAAGACTGCGTCGAAGTCGTATCGCTGACCAGCAAACCAGGCCGTGGCGTTCGCCAGGATGTCGCGAACATGCTGAATTGATGAGGTCGACGGCGCAGTCGGACCAAGTCCTCGCACTCGACGGATGGCAAGCCTTCTTTGCTGAGCAGCGGCTTGCCACTATCAATGTCGGGTTGACGGGCGCATCTGGTGAGGGACTGCGTGGTGTCATCGAACTTACTTCAGAGTTCGGACGGTACGCGTCCCACCCATAACAACTTTGCCATCTGCTGCCTGAGTCACACGGACCCGGTTAACTTTAAAACATAGTGGAATTGGACAGTTTTTTAGAGAAAATAGCTTGGTAAGAATTTCAGTTCATCAAAGGATTTTTTGGCTTATGGCGTGCTGCCTATCCATGCTTTAATCCTGCTATGCACGTAATCATTTGATATTCCTTCCTCAGCAGGGCAGATGATGAGATTAGTCCATGTATCTTTAAAAAATGCTGGCACGTCATCGAGGATGATGAAGTCCGATATTTTGTTGAGGGATATAAATTCTCGTATCGCTTCCTCGCGGCCCAGGCCAGGTTTTCCGATGGAACCTTCGTACCAATTTTCTATTGGTTTCAAAAGCTCGTGTAGTTCGGTATCGCTCAGAAATAATCGCCAGGAGCTTGATACGACTACCGATATATCCCCATGCCCGTTGAGCAGATTTGCAAGCAGATGAAGATGCTTAAACGTATCTGGCCAACCGAGGAGTATTTGCTTTGGCGTGAGTGGTGGTTTCGCTCCAGCTATCGCCTTTGGTGGGTGTAAAACTCCGTCGATATCTAGGAAAATGATTCTCCGCTTTAGCCGAGGATTTGGGGTCATTAAGCTCTCCTCGTTGCCTGTAGTTATTTTACTGATTGCTGGGCTCTGAGAGACGAGAGGGCCTTTAGAGCTGCTTCAATATATGTTCCTCCGCTTTCTCTAATGGTCGCGATTTCGCAAAAGCAAGTTCTGTCGATGACGGTGAATTTCGCGTTGTGCCTTTGTGCGTCGATGAGAACGTAGTAAGCCAGGCTGTCGAGAAAAGAGCCTGGGACGACCGTAGGGAGGTCCTGGCCGTCTGGGCCGAAGAAGAGAGCGAGTTCGTTGCTTGCACTGTCAAACATCGCGAACCGTCCGGGTCCGCACTCAACGTAGGGCAGCCCGCTGGACTTGACGTAAGCAAGTTCTAACGTTGCGAGGGCGCTTGCGGCAGGCGTGGCTGAGCCACCCAGGGAGGTGCAAGATTCCATGAGTAAATAAGTAACTGTTAATACATCAAAATAGTGTACACGTTTTTGGTGTAATCCTAAAACGTGTGCACGCTGGGCGCCCCTTAACTGTTAGACGCCGGACACCAGCGCATGCCTTTGCACACAACAGAGCACGAGTTCTTACTTGTCTTGCTTCGTGAGCGTCGAGCAAAGTCTGGAATGTCGCAAGTTGAGCTTGCAGAGCGTCTGGGAGTCACGCAGCAGTACGTCAGCAAGGTCGAGGGGGGGCAGCGCCGCCTTGATGTATTCGAGTTTTACCGGTGGTGCGAAGGTCTTGGGGTGAGCAGCCGAGAGGTCTACGAGGAGTTCAGCACTACTCTGGATGGACGCCGCACACTGAGGGATAGCTGGGATACCTGAGAAAGTTGCGCAGGGGTCTTAATAGCTATGGCTTGCTTTGTTCGCAGCCTAGTTAGCGTCGGGCGTCTCGACCGAGCCCTTGGAGCTTTGTATAGTCGACGAGGTGGCTGAACGCTTCGCCGTCTGGATGTTGGAGACGTCTGAGGGTGAGTTTTTACTTGCTGTCCTGCGCCCTGTCGCTCGCATTCGCTGCTCTGCGCGTGCAGTGAGCGTGAGAGGGTTGACTGTCGCAACCGGAGCCACGGTGTCCAACCAGGTCTCGCGCCCGAGAGCGCGGACGACACTCAGAAGCGTTTTTACGGTTGTACCGGCTCCGCCCTCAAGATTGCGCAAGGCGCGCACGCTTACGCCTGAACGAGCTGCAAGCGTCTTCTGGTCCAGGTTCTTATTCAATCGCACCCGCTTGAGCTTCTCGCCCAAGTCGACTTCCATCTCTTCAACGGTTCGAGTTACTAACATCTCTTGCTCCGTAACTGCCCTCAATCTGCCGCCTATCCCGTGAAATCCGAGATAAGTGCCCTTTTTGGGTGTTTTATTGTGCACCATGCCTTGGTCAAGCTGAAAGCTGCACGAAGGGTAGCTTAGCGATTCCTCCGCGGACATCCGTCGCTTAGATGCCCGTAACGCCTGAGCTGGTGGGGTAGCGTCTGCTGACGCTTCGTGGCGACGAAACTGGCAACCTGCCCGAGCGTCGGCGAAACGTTCGCTATAGACTTCGGCGCACCTTTCTCTCGAATTTGCCAGCTGGGCGACTGCCATGCCTTGGCATTCCCCATCATGCACACTCGTTCCCCGGTCCGAGGCATTGCAGCGTTGACCTTCGCGCTGACCTTGAGCCAGTTTTTCCGGTCATGTTTGGCCGTCATGGCGCCCGAGGTCCAACGCGACCTGCAGCTTTCGCAGGCAGGCTTTGGCATGCTGTCGTCGTGCTACTTCGTGGCCTTCGGCGTCGCACAGATACCTGTGGGCATTGCGTTCGACAAGTACGGAGTCGGTGCGCCCACGCGGATTCTTCTTGCTCTTGGCATTGCTTCGGCAGGCCTCTTTGCCCTTGCTCCCAACGGGTCGACCGCAATGCTTGCCCAGGTCGGTATGGGCTTGGCATGTGCGCCTGTCTTCATGGGATTGATGCACTATGCCTCTGAGGCACTGCCGCCTCACAAATTTGCTACCTCCGTCAGCCGCGCCAACGCTGCAGGCATGGTCGGTGCCTTATGTGCAACAGCTCCGCTTGGATGGGCAGTTCATGAGTTCGGATGGAGGCCGCCCATCTTCATTGCAGGCGTGTTGATGGCTGTAGCCTGCCACCTCGTCGCAACCCACGTTAAGGATGCCGGGCACGCCGATGCGCAGGAGGATGGCAGTGCTGCGATGCTTGCTTCGAGCGCACGCCTGCTGTTCGTCCCGGCAATGTGGACCTTAATTCCCATGTGTATTGCCTTGGCCGCAGGTACAACGTTCCGGAATGCGTGGGGAGGGCCGTACCTGGCAGATGTGTTCGGTATGCCTGCCGGAAGTCGCGGAGTTGCTTTGGCGGTGCTGAGCCTTGCGGCTTTGCTCGCGGCGATGGCGTTGCCTTGGTTCGTTCACCGCTTTTCCCTGCGCCAGACCGTGCTGGCCTGGGCTGCAGCTGCTCTGGTTGCAGGTAGCGCCTTGGCACTGATACCGAGCGTGGGCTTGTTCTTGGATGTGCCTCTAATGGCGGTGCTCGGCACCATCGGGGTTTTGCATCCATTGGTGATGGCCCATGGACGACTGCTGTTGGCTCCTGAGGTGCGCGGCCGTGGTCTGGGAATGCTCAATACGTTCGTTTTCTTGGGCTCAGGCGCCGCTGCTTGGGTGTTCGGACTTGTCGCTGATGCCAGCCTTGCGGCAGGCAGCTCGCCCTCCGCGGCCTACACCCGGATTTTTGCTCTAGCATCGGCCATGGTGCTCGTGGGCATCGTGGCCTACGCAGTCAGTCCGTCGCTAGCTCAGGGGGCAGCCTCACGACTCAAGTCTGCTTCCTGAGCGAGAAACACCTCATCCCGTTGGCAGAGATATGGTGCTTCGTAGTTCGGCAGGCGGAGGCTGATTAGGCTTTGCGCTTCTGACTGGCCTCAAACTGCCGCCAAGCCTGCTTCATCGCCTTAATTGCCGCCTCTGTAGCGAAGCGAGAGTTCAGGTAGGAGACGGCTTCGTCAGCTGACTGAACATTCACTGGGAATTTTGTGTCTCCTAGGACATCGGCTGCCAGGTCACCGACCGGAGAATCCTTGCCTTTGCGGCGTTCGAGCCAACGGTGGAATGTGCTCCGCGAGTTCTGAAAAATCACAGTCTCTCGGCGGGCTTCGTCCTCAAGCATGTTGTGAGCATTGGCAGGGCGCATGCGGGCTCTCCCGTTGGAAGGGAGATGCCATCGCGTCAAGGCCTCGAGTGCGCGTCCGAGTGTTTCCCTACGGTCATGCTTTTCGAAGAAGTGCTCCGGTGCCACGAACTCGTCGCAGCTGCGGCAGTAGAAGCGAGTCAGGTCGGCCTCGTGCTGGTCACCATGAAGGTACTGGCGATTTCTGCTTCCGACCACGACAGTTGGTGGCTCTGGGGTTGGGGGAGTAAGGGGTACGGGTGGAGCTGATGTCGCCCCCGTAGCCGCGGCTTTGCAGTGCTTGTGCATCAGTGACCAATTTGCATAGCCGTGCTTATTGGCCAAGCGGTCCTGAGCTTCGTACAAAGGGATGGACTCTTTGCGTTCAAGCCTTCTTGCTGCACGCCGCAGCTGTTCAAGACGAGCAAGAGTGAGAGGGGCAGCCATGGTTTAACTCCAGGGTCACCATAGAACGACGCGCCCACACATCGAGCCGTAGTGACCACAGGTCAAAACCAGGACTCAAAGAAGAAATTACGCTGTCGCGAACGACTTAGCCAGTGTGGGCGGGCGAGCCTGCGGAATGCTCATCCTATGAGTGTAGCCCTTGCTGAACCATCACAGCAAGTGGCTATACGACAGAGCTCATCCGTGATGAAAGGAGTCACTGCAATGGGAATATGGGCACACTGCAGTGCCCCCATGGCCTGGACCGAGGAAGTCAGACCTTCCCTCTCTGCCCTATTTGACGGTCTGCGTCAGCGCCTGGGCTGCCTGAGTGCTCTTTCCCGGCATCGGGCGCCACCTCTTCCAATCGCTTGATATGACCACTGCTGCCCAGCGGGTCATCGGCTTGGTTGGGTGGAAGTTCAGCCCCTGGACCTGCATCACGCATATTGCCTCCGTGGCCCAGCTTCTGCTCGATGTCGCTTGCCTCAGCTGCTCGCGACGTCTCGGTGGTAGTCGGCTTCATCGGTGAACTCACTCCATCATTTGTCGGTGGACTGCTTCAGGTGCTGCTCAACCGCCGCTGAACTCGTTCCCACTGCTTTCACCGCCGCCTTCAGCTGCTCCGGGGTCACGTTGAACTTCTTCGACCAGTCGCGCAGTTCGTAGTCTTCGTTCACATCGATGCGCGTGCGGTCTTGACCGCCGGTCTTGGTCTTGTCGTCAGACATATCGCTCTCCTAAGGCACGGGGCCCAATGCCACGCTGGAGTCGATGGTCGGTCTCATGCGTTCAGGGCAAGGCCAGTGTGGTCCCAAAGCGGCTGCCAGCCTGTTCCGACATGTGTGTTCCGAGGGGCAGTGACGTTTCAAAAACAGGGTAGCACTAGCACAGAGCCCCAGTGGTATGCCAGCTCATACAGCTGGTTCTTGGTGCCTGTTTGGCGCGTTATGAGGAGATTTTCTAGGATTAGATGCAGGCTTGACGCTAATAAATTCCTGAGATGTAACGGTGGTGGATGTGACGTCTTCCTTGCAGACAATGGTGCGCGCTTCGTGATACTGTATAAAAAAACAGTTCCCCAGCCATGCCCACCCTACCAAACTACGCTCAAGACGATGCTGCTGGCCGCAATGCTGCTTCCCTGCGTGCGTTGGTCCAGTCTTCCGGCCTCTCCCAGGTGGTCTGGTGCGGCAACGAGCTGGGTTCGCAGATTGTGGAGACGGTGTCTTCCGGGTGGCCCGAGTTGGACAAGGAGCTACCCGGTAGTGGGTGGCCGCGCCGCTCGGTCACCGAAGTGCTGACAGCCCAGCCTTCAGTTGTTGAGTGGCGGTTGCTTGCACCAGGTTTGCGCCCCATCATCGAAGCAGGTGGCCAGGTCGTTGTCATCGGACCGCCGCGCAATCCACACCTCCCTGGCCTGACCCATATGGGTCTGAACGACAGGCAGCTGGTGTGGATTAAGGCTGATGTCCCGTCTGAGCGGCTTTGGACCACCGAGCAGCTCATCAAGTCCAATTCTGCGGGGGCCATCATTGCGTGGTTGCCGAAAGCCCGACCCGACCAGTTGCGTCGACTCCAGGTGTGCTCTCAGGGCTGCGAAGCACCAGTTTTCTTGTGCCGTCCGGAGGCGGCACAGCACGAGTCGTCTGCTGCACCACTACGCGTGCAGGCATCAGCCGGTCTGGACTGGGAACTGAACGTGCAAATCCTGAAGCGCCGGGGCCCGCAGCAGGAACACTCCATGGTGCTTGCATCTGTGCCAGGTGGGCTTGCATCGGTCCTGACCCCAAGACTGCGCCGCCCGAGTTCACTCATCACTCCAGAGGTTCCCCATGTTGTGGGTCGCCCTGCTACTGCCTTCCGGCCCGCACACGTCGCCGCTTGATGACCAACTGCGTGGACTCTCGATGTATGCGCTGCAGTTTTCGCCGCGCACGGCCATTGTTGAGAACGCGGTAGTCGTCGAGCTGGAAGCGAGCGTTCGTTTGTTCCGTGGCAAGCGGGCCCTGCGAGACCGCATCGCTGCAGAGGTTCCCGCGTTGGGGGTTGAGCAGATAGCTTGGTCCTCCACCAGTCTGGCCGCATTGGCATGTGCTCGGGGTGGGCATGAAAACGGCATCAAGGGCGCGTTGACGACCCTTCTGGACCCACTGCCGATGGAGACATTGGCTGCGGTGAAGCCGCACCTGACAACGTTGACGCAATTGGGCTGCCGAACGCTTGGCGATGTCAGGGCATTGCCACGGGGCGGGATAAGCCGGCGTTTCGACAAGCAGCTTCTGACAGCGCTAGACCAGGCGTATGGGTTGCGCCCGGAAGCCCACAACTGGGTTGAAGCGCCGGAGGTTTTCAAAGCCCGTCTTGAACTCATGTCTCGTGTCGATTCCGCTCCGGCGCTTTTGTTCGGGGCCCGCCGACTGATGCTTCAAATGTGCGGATGGCTTGCTGCCAGAAATGCGGGTACGACCTCGTTCTGTCTGCGCTGGGTCCACGATGCCATGCGAGCACGCGACGCTGGAGACGGCGGCGAACTGACTGTGCGAACTGCAGAGCCCATGCGCGATGTGGAGCATCTATGCCGCCTGCTTGCTGAGCACCTCGCAAAAGTTGAGCTCGCTGCCCCCGCGGGCGACCTTGAGCTGGAAGCCTTGGATGTGCATCCTTTGGAAGAGCTCAGCCGGTCGTTACTGCCCGACCCGGTCCAGTCCGGTGAATCTCTCACACTGGTGCTCGAGCGAGTCGCCGCGCGGCTTGGCGCGGAGAAGGTCGTACGTCCTGTCGTTGTGGAAGACCACCGGCTGGAGTGGATGGCACAGTGGCAGCCCGCTCCCGAGCCACTTCCCAGGAAACGTGCACGCAGCAGCCGCTTCCCGCAGCCCAGCTTCATCCTGTCAGAACCATTGCGCTTGTCGATGCGCGGGGATAGGCCGATGTATCAGGGTGTGCTGCAGCTGCTTGCTGGGCCACACCGCGTCGAAGGCGGATGGTGGCAGAGGCTTGATAACGGCGGGGAGGAATACACAGGCAATGTCGCACGCGATTACTGGGTGGCTCAAAGTCCACATTGCGGCGTGCTTTGGGTCTTTCAGCAGCGGCTGGCCGGGGACCAGACCGCGTGGTACCTCCATGGAGCTTTCGCATGAGCAACAGCATCGATACGCGCGCGGGCATCCCGGCGTATGCAGAGCTGCGGGCTCTCAGCAATTTTTCTTTCCTCAAGGGAGCAAGCTGGCCGGAAGAGCTTGTGGAGAGAGCCAAGGCCCTTGGCTACAGCGCGATTGCGGTGTGCGATGAATGCTCTATGGCAGGGGCGGTTCGGGCCCATGTGGCCAGCAAAGAGCATGACTTGAAAGTGCTGCATGGAAGTCAGTTCCAGGTGGCTTGTGACGCTCCGTTCACTCTGGTCGTTATCGCCCGAAACATCGACGGATACGGCAATCTCTGCGAGTTCATCACCGCATTGCGGCGCAGCGCCGAAAAGGGCACTTACCGGCTGGAACTCGACGCCATTGAGCCATCGTCCCTCGAGGACTGCGTTGTGCTCGTCTCGCCCGACCGCGAATCGACCGACGCCCAGTTGGAGACCATTGCACGATGGCTGCTCAACAGCTTCATCGGTCGGTGCTGGCTGGCTGTGGAAATGCAGCGTGTGCTGGATGACGAGATGTGGCTGTATCGCATGCGTCTGGTGAGCGAACTGACAGCGATTCCGCTGGTCGCGTCGGGTGACGTCCGAATGCATCTTCGGTCACGCAAGATGCTCCACGATGTGATGACAGCGGCTCGGGTCGGACGCCCGCTCACTGACTGTGGCCTTGACCTCGAGCTCAACAGTGAGCAGCACATGCGCAGCCGTGTTTTGTTGGCACAGCGCTTCCCGGAAGACCTGCTCAACGAGACGTTACGCGTCGCGGAGCGCTGCACCTTTTCGCTCGATGAGCTGCGATACCAGTACCCCTCGGAGGTGGTGCCGGAGGGGCAGACCCCGGCGAGTTATCTGCGGCAACTCACATACGACGGCGCTGGCCGCCGTTGGCCAGGCGGCATGCCTGCGAAGGTCCAAGCCCAGATAGAACATGAGCTCGAGCTCATATGCGAGTTGAACTACGAGCACTACTTTCTGACGGTGGCAGACATCGTACGGTTCGCACAGTCTCAGGGCATCTTGTGCCAAGGCCGCGGGAGCGCTGCAAACAGCGTGGTCTGCTACTGCATAGGCGTGACGGAAGTGGACCCTGCTCGGATGAGCGTCCTCTTCGAGCGCTTCATCTCCCGCGAACGAAATGAGCCACCGGACATCGACGTCGATTTCGAGCACCAAAGGCGTGAAGAGGTTATTCAGTACCTGTATCGGAAGTACGGAAGAGACCGAGCCGCCCTGACCGCAGTCGTCATCAAGTACCGGGCGAAGATGGCCTTCAAGGATGTTGGTAAGGCTCTGGGCATACCGCTCGAGCAACTGGAAGCGCTAGCGTCAAACCTCGCCTGGTGGGATGGCAGCGAGGTCCTGGAGCAACGGGTTGCAGAGTCCGGCTTGGACCCCTCCAAGCTCGTGGTGCAGCAACTGATGAAGCTGACTTCCCAGCTCATCGGCATGCCCCGGCATATGAGCCAACACCCTGGCGGTTTCGTGCTCACGAAAGGGCCACTCAAGCGGCTCGTTCCCATCGAAAACGCATCGATGGAAGACAGGACCATATGCGAATGGGACAAAGATGACCTCGATGCGCTGGGGTTGCTGAAAGTGGATGTGCTGGCGTTGGGGATGCTGTCCGCTATACGGCGCTCCCTCGAGTTCGTCAGCATGCGAAAAGGCTACGCTTTCTCCATGCAGGACATCCCTGCGGAGGACCGCGCGACGTACCAGATGATTTCGCGGGCAGACACGGTGGGTGTGTTCCAAATCGAGTCGCGGGCGCAGATGTCTATGCTGCCCAGACTTAAACCGCAGTGCTTCTACGACCTGGTCATCGAAGTTGCGATAGTCCGGCCAGGCCCGATACAGGGCAACATGGTCCATCCGTACCTGAACAGGCGGCAGGGGAAGGAGCCTGTGGAGTACCCCAGCGATGCGCTGAAGGAAGCGCTCGGCCGGACCCTTGGGGTTCCCATTTTTCAGGAACAAGTCATGCAGGTAGCAATTCTGGCTGCAGGCTTCACCGCGGGCGAAGCAGACCAACTGCGAAGGTCGATGGCCGCTTGGAAGCGCAAGGGAGGGCTCCAGCAGTACTACGACAAGATAGTCACAGGCATGACGTCCCGAGGGTACGAGCGCGCCTTCGCGCATCAGATTTTTGAGCAAATCAAGGGCTTCTCCGAGTACGGGTTCCCTGAGAGCCACGCGGCCAGTTTCGCGCTGCTCGTGTATGCCAGCTGCTGGCTTAAAAAGCATCATCCTGCCGAGTTCCTCGCAGCTCTTCTTAACTCCCAGCCGTTGGGTTTCTATTCGCCGTCACAGCTTGTGCAAGACGCTCAACGACATGACGTGCAGGTGCGTGCGGTGGACGTGATGTACAGCGACTGGGACTGCACCCTTGAGGACCTTCCGGACCCTCCCGCCGTGCGACTGGGCCTTCGCCTCATAGATGGTTTCAAGGAAGCATCGGCCGCGCGCATCACGGCAGAGCGGGCACGGGGTCCGTTCGATGACCCAGAGGACTTGGCGCACAGGGCGAAGTTGGAACAACACGAGATGAAGTTGCTTGCGGGCGCTGATGCACTGCGAAGCCTCTCTGGCCATCGTCGCCAACAGGTTTGGCAAGCTTCGGCGTTGCGACGTGCGCCCGAGCTCCTGCAGGGGGCCCCGGTCGATGAAGACTTCCTTGAGCTGCCCGCTGCCCTTGAAGGCGAAGAGGTCGTCCACGACTACAACACCCTCGGTCTCACGCTGCGCAGCCATCCGATGCTGCTGTTGCGGCCCGAACTCGAAAAGCACCGCTTGGCCCGGGCCTCGGACCTTGACCGGGTACGTGCAGGGCAGATGGTTCGCTACGCCGGCATCGTCACGGTCCGTCAGCAGCCCGAGACAGCAAAGGGGACGGTGTTCATCTCGCTTGAAGATGAGACCGGCAATGTGCAAGTCATCGTCTGGCCACACCTCAAAGAGCGGCACCGAGCTGAAGTGCTGCGTTCAAAGTTGCTTGCGGTGTATGGGCGATGGCAACGCGAGGGCGATGTGAAGAACCTCATCGCTTTCAAGCTCAAAGACCTGTCGCACCTGCTGGGTGGGCTGTCCACGACCTCCCGCGACTTTCACTAAGAGAGGGGCGCGGTTAGCCGCGCAGCGTGACGATTTCTTCTGCGACAGTGGGATGCAAGGCGACTGTGTTGCGGAAGTCGCTCCACTTGGCGTTGGCAGTTAGGGCCACTCCAACCAACTGAACCATCTCGGCCACACCATCACCCAAGAGGTGTATGCCGACGACCCGGTCTGTGGGGCCGTCCACCAGGACCTTGATGAACACCTGGTCCTGAGAGCCAGCAAACGCCGGCCCCATTGCACGGAACTTGGATTTGAGGACACGCAGCTCGGGATACTTCTCTCGCGCGGCTTTCTCCGTGAGACCCACCACCCCAATCTCGGGCGTGGTGAAGACGGCGGTCGGCACCAGGTCGTAGTTCAATGGAGGCACGTCCAAACCGCCATAGAGGCGGTCGGCAAGCGCATGCCCTTCGCGGATTGCGACTGGTGTGAGGTTCATTCGGTTGGTGACGTCCCCGATGGCGTAGATGGACTCGACACTGGTACGCCCGAATGGGTCCACCATGATGGCGCCGTCAGCGCTGGTCTCCATGCCCACCGAATCGAGCCCCAGCCCTTCGGTTTTGGGCCGGCGACCTGTGCACAGGACGACCGCATCGACTTCCAGCATCTCTCCGTTGGATGCGGTGACCTTAAGCCCACCTGCCTGGAGTTCAATGCGCCGAACTTCCTGCCCATGCTGTATGCGGACATTACGTCGTGCGAGATGCTCGGACAACAGCGATGCAAGGTCTTCGTCAAAGCCTCGCAGCAAAGAAGGTCCGCGGACATATTGGGTTACCTGGCTTCCCAGCCCTGCAAAGATTCCAGCGAATTCCACGGCGATGTATCCACCGCCAACGATGAGCACCCGCTTGGGCTGCTCTGAGAGATGGAACAGCTGGTCGGAGGTGATGGCCAGTTCGTTTCCGGGGAAAGCCGGCACGTCAGGGCGTCCTCCTGTAGCCACCAGAATGGTGTTTGCTGTCGCGAGGCGATTACTCGAATGCAGCTTCACCGTGTGCGGGCCAACGATTTCGGCATGCTCAGAGAGTGTCTCTACGCCCGAGCCTTGGAGGTTGCGCTCGTACAGGCCTTCCAGCCGCTGGATTTCGACGTCCTTGTGGCCAATCAGGCGGCCCCATTGGAATTCGGGTTGTCCGGGGAGGGTCCAACCATAGGCCGCTCCCGAGGTGAACTGGTCAGCGTACCGACTGGCGTAGACCATCAGCTTCTTCGGAACACAGCCTCGGTTCACACAAGTGCCGCCAAAGTTCGCACTTTCTGCAATGGCTACGCGCGCACCGTGTTGAGCGGCGATGCGAGCGGCGCGCACACCGCCTGAGCCTCCTCCGATGACGAAGAGGTCGAAGTCTTTTTTATCCATGTCACTGTTCCTGTTTCGGTGGTGGCCAGGGCCGTCCGGTTCATTGGGGTCCGAAGACCTGCTGCATTTGTGCCCCTTGCGGGAAGCCGCTCAGCATTTCCACGGCACCCTGGGGTCCGCGATAGACAAGTGCTGGCGTACCTCTGAAGCCCAGCTCAGACATCAGCGTGACGTTTTCCCGCAGCACTTGCTTGGTCTCGTTAGAGATGGTTTTGAGGGCAGCGATGCCGCCCTTGTCGAAGTCACGTTCGTTCTGTTGAAGTGCTTCTTGCGGTTTCGGCGACGTGAGAATGGCCGCGGCCTTGGCTTCGCTGTCTGCACGGATAACGCCGACTAGGAGATGGCGCAGCTGAACCTTGCCGGATGACACCCAGGGACGGGCTGCAGCGGACAGCCGGTGGCACCAGGGACAGTTCGGGTCAGTGATGACGTAGATGACGCGCGGTGCATCCGCCTTGCCGTCCTGAATCCAGCGAGAGGACTCGAGACGCTTCAAGGCAAGCTCGCCTGCAGGTTTGCGCACGAGCTCATCAATGGCTTTCGTGTCCATCGGCTCGCCTGCTGCGGTGATGCGTGTGCCGACGATGGCATTGCCGTCCTTGCCGACATACACCGCTATCGGCTCCTGCCCTGCCAGCCCTGCGAAACCACGCAGTTCTCCGTTGACTTTGAATTCCTTGAGGCCGCTGACACCATTGGCTTCGATGGCGTTGAGAACGGGGGGGCGTGCCTGAGGGCCTGTAAAACTCCAGGCGGTGGAGGCGGCTGCAATGGCTCCGCATATCAGTGCGGAAATGACGTACTTTTTCATTTGAATTTGAAACCTTGTTGTTGGAACTCGATGTGCGCCAGCTGGTCAGGCGCCGGCTTCATCCAGCGCCTCGAGAAGCTGCTGTTCAGTCAGCTCTCCAATGAGCCGCTGTGCACGCCGTTCTTTTCCGTCGGGTCCTACCAAAAGCATGGTGGGAGGTCCCTGAACACCCCAGCGTTGCAGGAGCTCCTTGGAGGTTGCGTCATTGGCGGTGACGTCAGGCCTGAGCACTTGGAGCTGTGAAAGCCGTTCGACGACCTTGGGTGCCCTCAGGGCGTTCTTTTCGTTGACGTGGCAACTGATGCACCAGTCGGCATAGAAGTCGATGAGAGTCCATTGGCCTTGGGCGCTCGCCGCCGCCAGATGCCGGTCCACATCCGATATGCTTTGTGCGGCAATGAACCTCATTCCGGGCGCTGGGACGGCCGTTTGAGCGCCCAATTGGCTCAAGGGTGTAGCCAGCGACTGGGAGCCCATCGACGCTCCAATGAGCACCAAAAGTCCCCAGATGCCAGACAGCATGCCCAGAGAGCGAAGCATGCCCAACGCCCTCCCGTCCAGGGTGGGTGCGCTTGACGCCCAGCCAAACAGGCCCACGGCGGTGGCGACCAGCAAGCTCCCCCAGAGGGCCATACCAATGGACTCTGACAAGAAGCGCGACAGCATCAGAATTGCCATCCCCAGCATGACGTAGCCGAACGCTGTGCGAACGCGCTCCATCCATGGACCCGGCTTTGGCAACAGGCGGGCTCCGAAGCTTGCAATCAGAACCAAGGGCACACCCATGCCGATGCCCAACATGAACAAGGCGATGCCCCCCGTGGCAGCACTGCCGCTTTGGCCAACGTAAAGCATGGCGCCGGCAAGGGGCGCAGTCATGCAAGGTCCGACCAACAAGGCCGACAAGACCCCTAAGACCATGGCTCCAGGCAGGCTGCCGCCTTTCTGCCCTTGGCCCGCTGTATTCAACCGCTGTTGAACAACTGCGGGCATACGGAGCTCGAAGGCTCCGAACAGCGATATGGCCAGGACGACGAACAATGCGGCAAATGCAGAAAGCAGCCACGGCGTTTGCAAGGCAGCCTGGAGATTGGCTCCCAGCAAGCCAGCCAGCACGCCCATACCGGCATATACGGCGGCCATCGACACGGTGTATGTGCAGGCCAGTGCAAGAGCCCGTCGAGCCGACGCACCGCCAATCACGATGGTCGAGACGATGGGAATCATCGGCAGGCTGCAAGGGGTGAAGGCCAGGAGCAAGCCGAAGCCTAAGAAGACGGCTGCGCTGACGATGGGGTTCAGTGAGGTGAGCTTTTCAGCAGCCTCCTGCTCTTCGCTGAGCCTCGTGGGCGCGCTCTTTATTTTCGCTACGCTGTTATTGGCGGAAGGCGTAGCCGTCGAAGTATGGTCAGCCAAGGCCACCGTGGCCACTTGGGGTGGGTAGCAGATACCCGATGTGGCGCAGCCCTGCCAGTGGATGGTGACCTCTTGCGCAGCCGTGTTGACGAAGCCGATGCTTATCGATGGTGACTTGTAAACCTCGGTCTTTCCAAAGAACTCATCTTCATGAATCACCCCTGCCGGCAACTGCAGCTCGACCGGATTTCCGGCAGCATCCTCGGCCTTCAAGGAAGTCCGGTAGATGTAGTGGTTGGATGCGATATTCCCGGTTACCGTGGGCTTGGAGCCCACGGTTTGCACTGGCGTCAATGTGAATACATGCTCGGCGCTAAGCGGTTCTGGCGCACGCGATTGATGCGGCCAGCTTGACCAGTTGCTTGCGATTGACCCTGTGGTTCCCACCAGAAGCAGCAGTGAAAGCAGTGCGCTACGCAGCACCGAAATGCTCATGTGTTTTCCTTTGCTTAGGGCGGTTTGCAAGACGAGCTACTGTTGGATTACTTCAAGAACTCCATGAGCTGCCGCTCAAGGGTCTGTTTCGGCATCGCACCGCTGAACTGCTTGGCGACCTGACCGCCTTTGAACACCAGCAGCGCAGGGATTCCACGGATTTGGAAAGCTGCTGCCAGCTGAGGGTTCTCATCAACATTCACCTTGTAGACCGCCAGCTTGTCTTCGTTTTCAGCCGCCACTTCGTCCAGTACAGGGGCCAGCATTCGACAAGGGCCACACCAGGCAGCCCAGAAGTCGACGAGCACAGGTTTTTCAGATGCCAGAACGTCCTGAGCGAACGTGGCAGCGGTGGTTTGCTTTGCAGACATGGTTGTTCCTTCTGTTTACGGGAGGGGAGAGGGTGACAAGCGTTCGCTTACTGCGCTGGTCGGGTGGTACGCATAGAGATAAGGGCGACGCCAACTAAGGTGACGCCAGCAGACATAAGGCTCCAGGCAGATACGTGCTCGCCAAGAACCAGTGCCCCGAGCACTACGCTGAGCACCGGTACAGAAAGCTGAACAGCCCCTGCGCCGGTGGCGGTCATCTGGCTACGGACCCAATACCAGAGGACATAAGAAAGAGCCGATGTGATGGCTCCAGATAGAGCGGCGTACGCCAATCCGCTGAGGTCACCCTTTATGAAGCTCCAGGTCGGGAGAAGCCAAAGAACGGCCATCGGAACTGCGTAGATGAAGCTGTCTGCCGTCCACTGGACCGCATTGCCCGTGGCTTTGCCGCGCAGCGAATAGAGGCCCCATGCGATGCCGGCAACGGCCATCAACGCAGCGGAACCGAGCGTGGCGGACGAGCGCCACGGTTGAAGGAATGCAATCAGGCCCCCTAGTGCGAGCACGATGCCAAGCGAGCTGGTCCGCTCGCCCTTGCGGTATCCGGACAAAGCCATGGGAACCTGCGCCGCGGCGAAAAGAACGAGTGCACCTGCCCCAGTGCCTATGCCTCGGTAGGCGTATGACATAGCGATGGCGTAGCCGAAGAGAATTGCTGCCGAAGTCCATGCTTCACGCGCACCAGCTGCATGCATCAGGCGCATCTTCTTCATTATCAGAAGTACGACTGCACCTGCACCAAGACGTGCCGCAGTGAACGACGCTGGGTCGATGTGGGTCGTCTGAAAGGCAAGCCGAGTCAACAAAGAATTGGCTGCGAAGGCCATCATGGTGACCACCGTCAGCACGGTGAGCATTGGCAGGTCTTGCTTCAGCTGCTTCATGGCGTTGCCGGTCGCGCGCTCAGTTGCTCATGCTCAGGACCATGCGGAACTTGACGTCCCCAGACTTCATTTTTTTGTAGGCCTCGACGGCGTTCTCAAGCGGCATGGTTTCAACCATTGGGTGCACATCCGCCATGACGCTGAAGTCCAAGGTGCGTTCCGACTCAAAGGGCGTTCCGGTGATGGCTCCCTCAATAGAGCGCTCACCGACAACCATGAAACCCGGAGAGACGGTCAGCGGGTCTTTGCCCGCGCCCACTACCAAGAACTTGCCCTGTGGAGCCAGCGCTCCAACGAGCTTGGATGCCTCGGCACTGTGGGTGAGGGTAGTGAGAATCAACTGCGCGCCACCCATTTCCTGCAGTCGTTGCACAGGGTCTTCTTTGTGGGTGTCGATGTAGGCGTGCGCACCCAGACGTTTCACGTCGTCGGCGATGTCATCGCCACGGCCTACCGCGACAACGCGAAAACCCATTCGCCGTGCATATTGCAGGGCCAAGTGGCCGAGTCCGCCTATGCCTTGAATGGCGACCAGGTCTCCGGCCAGGGCGCCGGATTTGCGCATGGCGTTGAACGTGGCGATGCCGGCGCACAGAAGAGGCGCTGCCTCGACAGAATCTAGCTCTTCAGGGATGGAGACCAACCCTGTGCTGCGCGCAAGCATCATTTCCGCATAGCCACCATCGCAGCTGCTGCCAACAAAATGCTGGTTACTACACAGCTGGAAGATGCCGCGACGGCACATGCTGCATTCGTTGCAATGCCCGCCCAGACGGCCAACGCCCACGCGACGGCCTACAGACCAGTTGTCCGAGACATTGGGCCCCACCGCGACGATGCGACCAACGACTTCATGGCCTGGGATGCGAGGGCTGGGCAGGTCCGTCTTGGCGCCTTCAATGTCTGCTACGTCTGCGCCGCAGATACCGCAAGCTTCGACCTTCAGCAGAACCTCGCCGCTACCTGGATTCGGAATGGTGCGCTCTACCAATTCAAGCACTCCAGGTCGGGAAATTTGCATGGCCTTGAATGTGTTGCTCATAGGGGTCTCCAGGGAGTGAAGCTGTTGGGATGACTCAGAGAGGCGAAGCCGACTCGATTGACGAAGAGGCTTGGCTTGAAGGGGTGCGTGCAGCTAGCAGCGCGTGCACAGCGACTTGCGCGGCTTGGACGGCGCCGGCAACGTAGCCCGGGTAGGTCTGGGACCACTCGCTTGCGACTCCCGAAATGCGGGTTCGCCACGGACCTTCGTCCACCCGTGGGCTAGGCGGCATGGGATGTTGACCATCGGACTGTTCATCTGCGGATGTAGCCGTCAACGAAGACTGCGACCAGTCCACGAGCCACTCGGCTACGGGGTGGGCTGCCTTGGCTCCAAACAACCTCACAAATTGCGCGCGGCACAGACGCTGCAGGGCCTGCGATGAAACACGTTTGCGTGTGTGGGCAGGAACACCCAGAAAGCCAAACAAGGCGCCTGTTCCTTCGGGCAAGGATGCATCGTGGATTTCACCCATGGGCCCCGAGAAGCTGCGGGCCTCTCCGGAAAGGCCTTCGTCTCGCCAGAACGGTGTGGAATAGACAGCGAGGTATTTGGCGTGCGGAGCCATCCAAGTGGCAGTGTTGTGCCACTGGTCGAGTACGTTGGAAGGAAGCTTCGGCGTGAACTGGATGGTCGTCGCGGCAAGCCGAGGGGGAATCGCCAGCAGCACATGGTCGGCCGACAGGTATTCGATTTCGCCTGAGCCGGTTTGCACTTCAAGCGTGACGCCTGCGTCGGTGGCACTGATGGCTGTGACACGACGGTCCAGGTGAATGCGCTCGGAAGCAATGCTTGTGCTCAGTCTGTCTACCAAGGCAAGCATGCCGCCTTCGATGCGCATGGAAGGTGGGGAGCTTAAGTAGCCGGCATGACGTGTTGGAGCGGTCTCTGGTGAGCGTTCGACCATCATCCCCCCTTGTTCATGTTGGGCGTAGACCTTCAAGCGAAGACTTCGGACCAAGTCGTCGAGCTCAGGCTGCATGTGTGGCCAGAACCAGGCTGCCCCGAGGTCCAGACGCTCGCTGCTGCTTCGGGAAGAACGGTATTCTTCAGACCGGATTCGTCCACCCAGACGTTCGCTGGCTTCCAAGACCTGGTAGTTGGACACTCCAGCTTTTTCCAGCAGGTAGGCCGCGTAGATGCCGCTCAGCCCCGCACCCACGATGGCAATCGATTGGGTATTCATGACATCACTCGATGAAAGGAAGGTCACCCAGATGCCCTGTCTTGAGGTAGACCGTTGTGTCAGGGGCTTGGGCGTGGAGCTGGCAGTTTTCGCCTGGGGCAAGGCGTATCCAGCTACTCGGGCCGTGCAGCTGTGAGCCTTCGCGCAGGGCACCCGAGAGGACCAAAATCTCAGCCCCACCTCGCGTTTGGGTGGGCAGCAATGCGCCTTCGTCGAGTCGCACGAGACTCACTTGTTCCCCGTAACTGCAGTAGAGGTTGCAGACGCTGTGGTCAGCGCGTTGTTGCCAGTTTTTCGAAGAGCAGGTGTTGATGCGCAACGTGTCCTGCGTGACATGCATCTGCCGCAGCTTCACGAAAATCAGCGCTCCCTCGTCGCTATGAGGGCGGTGGGATGAGCCCGGAGGGTTTCTGAGATACCAGCCGGCTGGATAGTCGCCGCTGTCGTCAGAGAACGTGCCAGCCAGAACAAGAATTTCCTCACCCTGGGGATGGGCGTGCCGCGGGAATGAGGAGCCCCTGGCGTAGCGGACCAGCGATGTGGCGCGTGCATCCTCCGCTCCAATGCGGTCCAGCATGACGCGCTCTACACCGGATTGCGGCGAGGCAATCCAGTGCTGCTCATCGCTGGAGATGCGCACGGAGCGGGAGAAGTCGGAGTTGATTTGCATGGCGTCTTCGCGGCCGGCCTTGGTTCGAGGCCGGCTGCCCACTGGTTTTCAGGCGGCAGTCAGTGCGTCGTGCGCATCCAGCACACGTGCCGTGTAGGTCAGGGCTGCGCCGGCATTCAGGGAAATGGCCACGCTCAGCGCTTCGGAGATTTCGCCGCGCGTCGCACCGGCCTCGACAGCCTTCTTGGTATGGGTGGCGATGCAGCCATCGCAGCGGGTTGTCACCGAGACTGCCAGTGCGATGAGCTCGTGGGTCTTGGCATCGAGCAGGCCAGACTTGGCGACGCCTGCATCGATGGCCGACAGGGCGCGCATGACATCGGGATTGAGCTTTGCGAAGTCGCCGACGCGAGCGTGCAGGTCCGTGCGGAAGTTGTTCCAGTCTTTCATCATGATGGGTCCTTCAGGTTCGATGAGGGGTTAAGCAATTTGATAAATGCGGACTTCGGGCGCCGCATCGAGTAGGGGACCAAGCGCGCCCACAACGTCGGTGGTGAAGAGGGACGATTGGAGGTAGGCCTGAGCGTTCTCCACCGAATCGAAGCCATGGAGGACCTGGACGTCTTCATCGCGAACTAGGAGTTGTTTGGATTGCGCTCCCTTGATGTCTTTCAGGAACGCTGCTTTGAAGTGCTGATACACACCAGCAGCCGCGGGGCGGTTCGTAGCGGCGACTTTGAGAGTGATTTGCAGGTATGCCATTGCCGGTGTGCCTTTCGTCAGAACGAGTCCGAATGCTGTTGCTTTCAAATAAAGTAAAACTATCTGTAAAAAGTCTGCCCCTTCTTGAGTGGGCTGTCTTCTTGCAGAGGTCTACAGGAGGAGTACGTATTTTTCTTCCATTGGGAAGTTTGCGCAAATGTGATATTCTTTGCGTCTATTAAAGAAAAACTTTCTATACATGTCTTCGCCTGTCTATCTAAATGCGCTGCGCGCCTTCGAGGCTGCAGCGAGGCACCAAAGCTTCGCTGGAGCAGCCAAGGAGCTCAACGTCACCTCTGCTGCGGTAGGGCAGTTGGTGCGTGGGCTTGAGGATTGGGTAGGGGCTCCGCTGTTTACTCGAGCTCCAGGTGGAAAGGTTCGGCTCGTTCCTACGGAGGCTGCGCAACTTGCTTTGCCGGATATCCGCGCGGGGTTCGACCGACTAAGTCTGGGAATATCAAAGCTTCAGGAGGCGTCAGCACAAGGAACGTTGACCGTCACGGTGAGCCCGGCATTTGCCGCCAAATGGTTGCTGCCTCGCATCGAGAGATTTCATGTGGCATGGCCAGAGACTGATGTGCGTCTTGACACCAACCACAAGGCGGTAGATTTCGTTGCGCAGGGCATCGATATCGGTGTGCGCTACGGCTTAGGAAGCTGGGATGGGTTGACCGCTGAGAAGCTCATGGAAGAAGAGGTCTATCCCGTGTGCTCACCTGCGCTGCTGCGCAAGTCGCGGCTCAAGGCTCCTCAGGACTTGGCTGGACAGATGCTCATACATGACCTATCCATCGACTCAAGCACCGGCTTTGCTACATGGGAAGCCTGGTGCAGACACGCAGGCGTTTCCGGCGTGTCGACTGAGCGAGGCATGCGCATCAACAACTCTGCTGCGGTGCTCCAAGCAGCGGTCGATGGGCAGGGCGTGGCGTTGGCGCGTAGCGTTATGGCGTGCGATGACGTCGTTTCAGGCAGGCTGGTACGACTCTTTCCGGAGCAGCGCTTCCATTCCCCTCTTGCGTATTACGTCGTCTACAGGCCCGAGTGCATCTCCAAGCCGAAGCTGGTCGCATTCCGTGATTGGCTTTTTGCGGAGGCCAAATTTCGATGCCCGGATGATAAGTAAGACGGCATTAGCGCTGCCAGCTTGCTAGTAGTGCGCAGGCGATGCTTTCCGGTGTTGGGCCTTGGTAGGTTCCGCCGACCAGCAGTGCCCCTTCCTGTGCACTTAGCCAGAGTTGGGCCAACTGAGCCGCAGGTACTGTGTCTATCAGCTGGCCCTGCTTTTGACCTGCCACGATGACGTTCTCCAGCCAGGTCACGTTGCGCGTGAAGAA
This sequence comes from Delftia sp. JD2, assembly GCF_001682645.1. NCBI lineage: Bacteria > Pseudomonadati > Pseudomonadota > Betaproteobacteria > Burkholderiales > Comamonadaceae > Delftia > Delftia sp. JD2. Next base: position 62,531 of record NZ_LFJT01000011.1, on the reverse strand, counting down.
GTCCTTCACCTGCAGCCGAAGTGACTCAGGCAGCGAATTGCGTTCAGCTCCCAGGATGCCGCATGCGCAGAGTCGCCCTTCTTTACCTAGCGACTCTGAGAACAGGGCCGCGTGTCCTTGCAAACGTTCGGTCGCTCCGCCGAAGCTCGCTTCGATGTCCTCTAGCCGAGCACAGAAGCGATGTGTGTAGCGCTGTGTCATCACCGCTACTAGCTCATGCTTGGAAGGAAAGTGGTGGTAGATGCTCGGCTTGCGGATGCCCACCACTTGCGCGATGTCTTCAAAAGAAAAGCCGTTGAAGCCGAACTGCTGCACCAAGTCTTCAGCTGCATTGACGATGCGCTCTGCAGAAGGGGAGAGTTCGGAAAAGTGCTTCATTCTGGTGTGAATCTTGACAAGGGCGGTGGCTGCATTCTGCAGGAGCAGGCCTTCTCCGCCACTCGCCTAGTGCTTCAGGCCTGGTTACGACCGGCCATCACGCCGCCATCAACGTCCCATACCGCACCAGTGACCCAGCCAGCCTTGTCGGACAGCAGGAACGTGACGGCCTCTGCAACGTCCCGTGGCGTGCCGACTCGACCGATGGGGTGGAAGCTGTTGAATCCTTGCAGTGCGGTGTGGACCTGCTCCTTCGGGATGAATCCCTCGTAGATGGGGGTCTGTACCACTGCAGGTGCGACAGCATTTACGCGGATGCCGTGCTGCGCCAGTTCCATTGCCAGATGCTGCGTCAACGAATGCAGGCCGGCCTTGGCCATGGAGTAAGCCGACGACGGCGTGGCCTGAATGGCTTGCTTGCCCCACATTGAGCCGATGTTTACTATCGCGCCCTTGCCGCCAGCCGCCACCAACTTCTTCACCACGTTTTGGGTGATGAAGAAGAACGCTCGATTGAGCTGCTGGTACATGTCGTAGTCGTGGTGAGTGTGCTCCAGGAAGGACTTCGGGAAGAAGACTCCCGCAGCGTTGACCACGTGGGTTACGTCTGCGTGCTTGCCGTCAAGAAACGCAATCACGTCTTTAACGCCACTGTCGGTGGTGAGGTCAGCAGTCAGCGAGTCCACTTCGCCTACCGTTGCCAGTTCTTTGCCAGCGGCCTCTGTCTTGTCTGCTCGATGGCCAATGATGACCACCTTGCCGCCCCGCTCAAGGAACATGCGTGCTGTTTCAAAACCCATCCCACTGGTACCACCGACGACCAAGAGCTTCTTGCCTTCAAAAATTGCGTTCATATTTCTTCCAAACCTACTAGTAGGTAGGTGATGCGTGTCTGAAAAATGCGGCCGGGCCGCAGGGGCCAACTGATTTTGCGAACTGCTCAGTTGGTACGATGAACTTTAAAGAAAGACATGGTTTGTGTGTTAGCCAGTTTTTCTTCTTGAGATGGAAAGTTTTTGTTTCTTGTCTGCGGATGCAAATACATCCCTGGTTGCAAGGCCTGTTGAACTGAACTCCCACGCAAGTAACAGCTCGTGCTGAATGCAGTGTCCAGTGCATTTTGAGCTATTTTCTTTTTTATAAATTGTTTGGCAAGTTTGTGCTTACTTTCAGTTGCAGATAAGTGTGACTAAGCAGACACAAGTATGGAGCCAAGTTCATAGCAATCGAGTTGTCGTTTTCTAAAGAGACTACATTGTGAGCAAATGAATCGGTCGAGCATAATGTTCTGAACATCTACTTCAGAGGACCGATGTATGACGGTGAAAGTAGGGCCTCTGCCCCATGTCAGGTGGCTAAAAAAGCAAACTTCGATACAAACTGGTGAAGGTCGCGAAGTCCATTTGTATCATCTCACACATGATGTTCTTGATGCAGGAACAATGTCAGCTTGGGCAAAGCATTTCCGCCAGCATTACTGCCTAGACCGAGAAATTTCTCGAAGGCGTAGAGGAACTACAGCGAAGACGAATGGAGAGTACCTCATAGACTTTAAGTTCCCAGACCAGCACTCTGGATTTGGACCAGGAATACGAGCCGGCGATTTCGCAGAAATTTTAATCTCTGACCTTCTTGAGTCAATCTTGAAATACTTTGTTCCTCGGACTCGTTACTCAGATAAGAAAGTGCGTGATGAATCATCTAAAGGTAGCGATGTAATTGGCCTGCTAATTCACAGCAATAACCCGCAGGACCATTCTCCTGGCGACGAACTGCTTTCTGTTGAATCCAAGGCGAAGCTTAGTAAGGGTAATGTAAACAGATTGCAGGATGCGGTTACCGATTCCGCAAAAGACCACTTTCGCATAGCTCAGTCACTTAATGCGATGAAGAACCGACTTCTCGACATTGGTGAAGAGGAGCAAGCTGATTATGTCGAAAGATTTCAAGACCCTCCAGCCAGACCATTCGTACAGAAGTATGCGGCCGCGGCGGTCCTGTGTTCCACAGCTTCCGCATTTAATGCCAAAACCATTGCTGCGACCGTATGCGCAGGCCACCCTTACGTAAACCAGCTTGACCTACTATGCATACGCGGAGATGATTTAATGACCTTCGTTCACGCGCTATATCAAAGGGCGGCTGATGAATCCTAGTAAAGCAGCCCAGCGCTATGCTGCAATCACGCTTTCCAAGGGAAAGATGTATGAGTTTGATATACCAGAGGAAGACCATCTACAGATTCCCGAGGGCGTCAACTTAGAGCACCAGTTCCCTCTCGCACTGGGAATAATTGGCGACCGTGCAATAGAAGTTCTAGCAACAGAATTCGATGAGTTGACCAGCCGCTCGACGGAGCCAGCCAGCGTACTCTTCGCCTCTCAAGTATTGTCTGGAATTGCAAATTCCAAAGCCACGCCTGAGCTATCGGAGATGTTACGTCTCCTCGCGGCAGCTGGTTTTTATTTGGCGGGCTCACCTGGCACGTCGATGGCTGTCTACAAAGATATTAACGTAGACATGCTCGGAAATGACTCCAGCGCTCGACTACTCCTACATGTACTTAAGGAGCCTTGGACTTCCCCCTCCAAATCCGATGAAGTCTCCACTGCCCATCTACCTCGACTGCTTCAGCATCTCCATGCGCATTACCACGAAGGTGAAACTTCAACACTTGCGCGCGAAAGTCTCTTGGGACTTTGGCTGCACATCTTAGAAGATGCCTCACCGCAAGATTTCCTGCTTCTCTCGCTGTTGGCAGCCATCGTAATTCGGCGGTACCAATGTTCCGCTTGGACTATGTTGCCCGCATCTACAGACTTAGCAGCAGAAGTTTGGGCATCGTTCCTATCGCGCAAGGATTCACTCAAGGAGTTCTGGCCCTCGCAGAGAGCACTCGCTGAAGCTGGCGTTCTAAGAGGTGAGTCTGCTGTCGTGCAAATGCCTACTAGCGCGGGTAAAACCAAGGCGACCGAGCTTATCATCCGCTCTGCGTTCCAAGCATCTAGAACTAGAACGGTCATAGTGGTAGCCCCTTTCCGGGCGCTGTGTCACGAAATTGCGAATAGTTTGCATGAAGCGTTTGTAGAAGACGGTTATGCAGTTAACCAGCTCTCAGATGCTCTGCAGCGAGATTATTTAAGGACGCGACCCGAAACAGATGCTGATTCAGAGGAGCAAAAGGTTTTGGTGGTCACTCCGGAAAAGCTTCTATATGCCATCCGGCAGGATGGAGGATTTCTCGAGGGGGTGGGACTTCTTATTTACGATGAGGCGCATCAATTCGACACTGGCAAGCGCGGAGTTACATATGAGCTGCTGTTAACGGCCATAAAACGCAGTACACCAATAACAACTCAGAGTGTTTTGGTGTCTGCAGTCGTAGGCAATGCGGACGAAATTGCGGAGTGGCTATTTGGGGACGACGCTCGCACAGTCCATGACGATGCACGGCAAAGCCGTCGAATGATTGCCTATACCAGCTTCCCTTCTAAGGCAGCGGGAGGGTTGGGGCAATTACAGTTCATTTCGGCAATTCCAGGGCAGCGGGGCTTCTTTGTACCCAGAGTGATATCTCCTATTCGGCTGGAATCTCTTGCGAAAGAAAAAAAGACTCGTGTCTTTCCGGACGAATCCGATGCAGCATCGGTCGCTCTTTACTTAGGTCTCAAGCTCGCGAAAAAAGGACCTGTGGCGGTCTACTCACGACTGCCCGCCTCTGCAAGTAAGGTCGCGAACGAGGTAATAGATAACCTTGTGAAAAGGGGCGCTGAGTACGCCTACCCAATCGATTACAGCGATGCCGTCGAGGTCAAGCGACTGCATAATCTTTACACTCTGAACTTCAGCGAAGGAGCCAATCTCTCGAAGGCTGCAAAACTAGGTGTTTTCGTTCATCATGGAGAGACGCCTCATGGCATACGCTTGGCTATTGAGCACGCAATGAAGGAGTCTCACATTCGCTTCATTTCATGTACATCCACATTGGCGCAGGGGGTGAATTTGCCCATTCGCTATCTGATTGTTAACAGCTCTCTAGTCGGCCCTGATGAAATAAAATCTCGCGATTTCAATAACCTCATAGGCCGCTCTGGCAGAGCCGGGATGCACGAGGAAGGTACCATCATTTTTGCTAATGCGAGCATCTACGATGAAAAAGAAAGAGCTTGGGATGCAAGTGTTGAACTCATTGAGCCGACAGAAACTGCCAAGACAGGAAGTTCACTGCTTGACTTGCTAGTTCCACCAAACGTTAACCGGAATTTGAAGGCGAAGCTGAAATGGGACTTCGACGATATTGTATATAGGCTTATTGATTCTCCGGATGACTACCATAAGGAACTCCGTGGCATCAATAGCAAAATACTGAAGCCACATGCTGCCCGTCTACTTAGACTTCTGCAGCGCAAGCGTGAGGCTATAGAGGCGGTTGAGAGTTTCCTGATGAACTATCGCCCAGCCGATGATGAGGATGTCGAGATAGTCGAAATGGCGAAAACGCTGGCTCATTCCACCTATGCTTATTCGCTGGCAACCGAGGAGCAAAGAGGTGAACTAGAGTCCGTTTTTGAGTATATAGCAAAGCGATTAGAGGCCAAAGTGCCCGATGCAGAAACGCAAAATCGGTATGGTAAAAATCTGCTGGGTGTTGATTTGTCTGCAAGGATTGATGAATGGGTGATGCAGAACGATTTTGAGTTGGAGCTTTGTGACTCTTCAGAATCTTTGTTCGATACGGTTTGGAAGATACTACGCCCCATCACTGAGAACTCGGACCTCCGCAAGCTCGAGCCCGCCAATGCTGCGAAAGATATTGCAACTATGTGGATTAATGGAGACTCGTACTATCAGATGATGAGTGCGCTTGATAATAAATCTGCAGTTATCCAGCATAAGACGCGACGAGAAAGAATTACCTATGACACTCTTGTGAGCATGTGTGAGAAGGCTTTCAGCTTTGAATTTTGTCTACACCTTGCAGCAATTAAGGAGTCATATAGGGCATGCCGTGGAGAAGGCGGGCTAACGGTAAAACAGGACGGAGATTTTGACTTTTTGCTTAAAAGACTGAAATACGGAGTGCCTTCATTAAAGGCGATTGGGTATTTTGAAGCGGGTTTCGCTGACCGAGTTATCGCTCAATCGCTAACAACTATAGAGACTAGATTTAGAATACATTCGGCTTTTGATGCAAAGAGAGTTATTAGAAGGCATAGAGATGACGCTTTAGTTATTCTTAAAAATATGCCGGCATACTATCGGTCTGTGCTCACCAGAATATTGGCATAGCTCAAGCATAAATTCGCTCGGACATTCGGTTGACCACCATTTTTTGGGAATTTGTGCTGAGTGCCGTAGGGCGCCTGAGGTGATGGACTTACAGCATCCGTTGATTTCAGCTCGAGGTGAGGAGCCTCGCGGGTAAGAGACTTCCCGAGCGTTCGCCCGTACACATACGTGAACTGACAGCTGCTTTCGGTGCCGAAGTCATGTGTGGTGTGCGTCACGGTCTGCAAATATTCCTGGCTATCGCAAGACAAGGTCGCATCGGGCTTGAACGCGTTGCCCGGTCGCACCAAGATGGCAGAAGGCTTAATGTGCAAGGGTTCAACCGCGCGCAAACCAAAGGTGTCGGGCAGAGATTTGTAGAAGGCGCTCATCATGTTTTCGGCGCTAATGGAGATGACATCGGCATCGCTGAGCGCCTTTGCCGACCACTGAGACGTGGTCCCCGACGTCACCTGCACAGTTACTCATGTTCTGCATCAAACCGCTCACCGGCTTCTTTCATGGCCGGTGCGTGGTCTCACCCTGGTCTAGTGCACGGACCATGAAACTTGCGGGCCACACTGCACGCACGTGCACTTGCACCTCAGGGTGCTCGCCATACCAAGTCTCTGCTAGACCCTGTTCGCTCTCTTCGCCTTGGGTTTTGCGCATCGCGAATGGCAATGATGGATTTCAGCCGTGAGGGGAGACTTCTGGCTAGCAAGCATCACGATGTCCGCCGGGCGGCAGCGAGAGCGTCAGAGCTAGCCAAATGCCAAGAGCGCTAAGCATGCTTGTGGCTCTAGATATTGCAGTCAATGACAGAAGTCGACCGAGTACAACCCACGTGGCGCAGAATGCCCCGAGGGCTACGGCCCACTGCGTTGCTACCGGGCCTCTTGACACAGGCTCCATCAAAATAGAAGGTGCGGCGCCCACTGCAGACACCGCCCAAATCGCCAGCATGCACCATCCAAAGACCGCGACCAAGATGGGCTTGAGGCAGTGAGAAGACTGGGCCCGGAGAAACCCCATTTTTTCCTGATTCTCGCTCCTCCTGCAGCAGGCCTGCCCATAGCACAAGGGCAACAAGAGGAATGACGAGTGCGGCCAGTCAGCAGGGCGCTATCTTCGGCATCGCTCTGCGTTGCTTGGGAGCGGCCCAGACGGCTGTGGTTGGAGCGCATTCATTCCGGCATGAAAATTTGCGTCACGGAACCGAGGGGGTGCCACGGTGGCATGAGGGACGCCAACTGGCCATCAGCCAAGAGCCGGTGATGCGCAGCACCCGGCAGCATTGCAGGCGACAGCGGATGCAGTGCATTGGGATTGTGGAAAACCTCCATCCCTTCCACCCATGCCTCGCTGTAGTCGGCAGCGGACACATCATGAACGAACGTTAGAGGCATATCCGCGTTAGGGTCCGGGTTCACGGCCTTTCCTGCTCTAAGCATTCGAACTTCCTTAGAGCCGAAGCCAGCGAGCACTCCCATACGATTGAACTTCGACACGGTGGCGCTCGCATTTGCAATCACCGCGCTGATGTTCTCGGCCCCTGGCAGTGAGAAGAAGTCCGATGCGACGACCTTCGTCCCCCACACATGCTCCTTAAGCTTCTTCGGCGTGATGACAAGCGTTCCATCGGTCGCCCTATCCCCATTCCACTCCATGCCGTAGAGATACATTGGTAGCGCAGTCCGCCCTAAGCTCATCAAGTTAGGGGCGTGGAAGTCTTGAATGGCAATGGCCAGAGGGCGTCCCTCCACATGTGCCTTCTCCCAGTACTTCTTCGCCAGCTTGGTCGTCAACGGGCCAGCGTATCGAGTCGGCATGTACTTGCGCTCGTACTCGAGCATCTGTTCTTCGGTATCGTGAGGCGGTGGAGGTATCAATGCACCCGCCCGTGTTCGAGATGGGTTTATCGTTGTAGCCTCAATGCAGAGTTCGCCCAGCGCATTTCTTGCGCAATAGTCGGGCATGGGCTCAGTTTTGTCGAAGATGTAGCCGGCCTCGACCAGTGCCGCGAAGAGGTAAAGCTCCCACAGCCGAGTGTTGAATCCTGTGGTTTGGAACTGCTCAACAAAGTTACCGTCTGCATCCTCGTACCAGCGCATCATCGGCTTCATCAGCTCCACGGCCGGCGAGTACCCGCCGAGCGTGGTGATTTTCACGAAGTCAGGATTGAGTTTCACCGCTGCCACAACGGGGGTAAAGAAGTCGACCGGCTCGCCCTTCTCATCACCCTGAACCCGCTGGGTCTCGAGGTCTGAGAACACGCGCTCGACGCGCTCAGGCGCTGCGGCAAGCGCTTCTTCGACAGTGTCGAGGAACGGCGTCATCTCTACCCAACGGTAGCGTTCCTTCAAGTCGCGCGCGAGAAGCATCGCCGAGTAGTCGTCGTCCGTGATGTCCCGAATCACGACCACCAGAATTGCCTCGTTATGAGCTTGTAGCCATCGAACCTCCTCTGCGGCGAGGAGTGCTTCCGGCTGCCGGCAGTAGGCGGCGAGCGATTCAAAGCGGACTTTTGATATGTCTTGCATTGCCAATGCGTCTCCCGATTTATTTTCAGTTGCCGCTCGAGCAGCCTAGGCAACTGTCCGTTTCACTTGCTGGTCGAACCCTCTCACACTCATGGTCAAGAGTAGTTCGCTTGACCGCAAGCGGTGACATCTCAGCAAAGCTATCGCCAAATCAAAACGTCTCACCATGGCCATCAAGCTGCTGGCGGCCATCCCATGATGGCAAGTAGCCGCCTCCCGTTCGACACCAAGATGGCTTGGGCTTCGCCAGCAGAACAGTCCCAAATCGGTGAAAAAAGCGCCGCGGTTTTCTCTATGCTCCATGGCGGTAGAGGTACTCCATCTGAGGAGGCAAACGGCCCATCGGTTTCAGGAAGGACTCTGTCGCGCGGTAGCTTGGTCATCAACGAGCGTCCAGCAGCACTTGCAAATGCAGCCGGTCCAATGCTGAACCAACACCCCATACGGTGCGCCGTCGCCATCTCTGAAGCAGTCCCGCTAAACCAGTGGAGTACAGCTGTTCCAAAGCCTGGGTATTTAAGCAAAATAGGCAGGACCTCTTTCACCGCCCCACGAGAATGGATGCTAAGGACCCGCCCTCCAAGCTCCTTGCTTCTTGCCACGACGGCTTCAAACACCCTGCGCTGGTCTATCAAAGTGGGCTTGAAGCGGTACGTGCCGTCGATGCCAACCTCCCCAACCGCTCGGCAGCGCACCATCTGCTCAAGCAACAGCGTCAGCTCGCCAGCACGTTCACCGACAAGTTCAGGATGCAAGCCCGGCGAAATGAGTACACGAGGAAGACACCCAAGAACCCTCGAAGTAGCTTCGTAGGCGCGTGGGCTGGTGGTTACTAGCCAAGTGAACTCGTTGCGACGTGACGCCTCACGGGAGACTTCCTTCGCTCCCGGGTAAAGGTCGAGGTGGCAGTGAAAATCCATCAGAGAACGCCGTCCCTCCGTAGTATCGCCTCAACCTCAGATAAGCCGTCGCCCAGGACTTTGCGATAGGAGGCGCGCTCAGCTGCGTCCGCGAAGCCGAGGGTAGCGCCAAGGAAGCGGTCGAGTCCTTGCTTCTCCACGCTGAGCACCGCCAGAGCTGCTGCCATTGCATCATCGGGTCCAGACGACTTGTCTGATTCTGCAAGGGATTCATGGACATAAGTTGTTCTGTCGCGCCCTGGTCCCCAAGCGTGGAAGGCACCTTTACGAATCATGCAAGGTACACATCGGCCGCAGTGCGTTCTGTTGTACGTACGAAAGCGTCCACAGCTTGTTGTAGTGGAAGCAAGCTCATCCAGGAGGTCCTTATCCAGGCACCCTTCAAGCATTTGCCCCTTGGTCTTAAACCGATAAGGGAGCTCTAGAACAACCTTGACGCCCAACCCATCCAGCAGCGTCTGCATCATGGCGATGAACTGAGGGTGAGTTGTCTTCGTGCTCAAGCTCGAGACACGACCAGGTACCAGGGGCGGGTTGATGCAGATGAAACCATTCTCAGGAACGAAAATTTGTACGCGTTCACCCGAAAGCCGAGACGCCGCCAAAACCGCGAAAGCATAGAAGGCAAGCGACCGGGCTCGCGTTGACGGCTCGCGCTGCCCCTTGAACGTGATGCCATGACTCCATTGCCAATGCGAGTTGGGCCCTCCCAGTCTTTTGGCATAGGCTATCTGCCGTGGCGAGTCGTCATGGGCAAGCTGCGACACAAAGACAGGGCGCCGTTTTTCGGTAACCAGGTCGATGCCACCCACCAAGCTATCGAGTCCTCCTGAGAGCAGGCAAACACAGTCGTGAGGAACAGCGGTCGCTGTACCTGCGGGGAGAGCTTCCCCGCCCCCCAGTAAGCGAATGGTCCAGTGGTCGCCTGTGAGGAGCTTTAGCATGTTGGCCAGATGCTCTTCGTAGCCAATCCACCGCAACGGCTCATGCAAACCGACGGTAAGCTCGATGACACGAGTCCAGCCATCTGCGCTCGTAGCTCTGGGGCATGCCAAGTCTGCTGCGCAGGCCGCCAAGCAGAACTGTACGAAGTCCCACGTTGCTGCATCGGGTGCGAAGCCATCCCGCTTCAGCGCGCGCTTCCAAGTGTTGGCAATGTTTCCGACGCCTTCCCGACCTGCACTCTTGAAGAACGAGAACGCTTGCTCATCCGGCTGAAATTTCGCTGGCAGGCTGTCAGCGCTGGTGCAGAGTATTTTCATTCGCCAAACACCTCCAAAGTTGCAGCGAGAACATCACGAGCAAGGCCATGAGCATCCATGGGACGCGGCCCCAGCTTGTCCAATTCAAGTCGGACCAGGCCATGCACGTATTCGCGAATTTCGTTCCGAACAAGCTGTACATCCTGGGGTGTGTACTTCAACTTTTCATAGGTCTGACCCAGCAGCAGGTCGACGCGGTTGCAGATGTCATTTCCTATCGTGAAGCCTATGACGTCTGCGATTTGCTGGTCGGTCAGGTTGAAAAGGTCGACCTCTGGTGAAGTTTCGAACAGCATGGAAAAAGTTTCAGCTGCAGCATTGCGCAGCGAGTCTTCATCAATGCTTCCTGAGTCAGGAATGACAGCTTTGATGACCTCAAGAACGAGGTCATCGGGTGCCAGACTTGCAGCCCGAATACGCTGAACCCAATTGACAACGGACTGGTCTGAACCGTCGCGAGCTTGGGCCAAGAATTGACCCAGTGCGCCAGCTCCTTGAGCTGTTGCTCGCATTGTTCTAGCAGCCCGTGCTGGACCTCCCATCCCTCTGCTAACCATCCTCTTGGCCGCTGACCTGATATCCCCACCGCCACCGCCTCGCAACGCTCCCGCCAAGGCGCCTCGCGCCCCCGCCAAGCGCCTCGCTGGGTTCATCGGGGGGTACTGCGATTCCGGTGCTGCATTGCCGTCTGGTGCGTCGCTGGCGCCATCACTTTTCCCGCCTCCATCGCCGGTGCCTCCTCCGCCACCTCCGCCGCCGCCCCCGGCGCCGCCAGCAGGACTATCTAACCACTCAGGGTCGAAAGGTGAGCGTGGGCCGCCGCCTTTGCATGAAGTAGAAGTTCCCATCAGTTCCCTCTTTTGTCCATTTGCTCAAGAGCACGCTTCAATCTTGGGCTGCTATCCGCATGTGCTGCCCAAGACGCGAGCACGGGTTTAGCCCACAGCTGATTCGAAAGCACTGGAACCATTCCGGCGCCAACGGAGCCAGGCGGTGCTGTACCCAGTAGCTCGGCTGCCAATGCACCATGCTGAGGGAACACCTTGCAAGTTTCGATGAGCACTAGCACGTCAGCTGCCCCGGCCCAAGTGCGCTTGGACGATTGAAGATTCCAGGCTCTGGCCATCGCCAAGCCAGCTTGGATTTGCCCGGCTTTAAAGATGTTTTCTGACAGCGGTGCGTTGGCTGCAGTAGCCGCTGCCAGTGCGTCGCGTAGCGCTCTACCGACAGCAGTCAACTCATCCACCCCAAAGTCCCGTGTATCAGTGTCTCGACTCAGATGGAGTAACGGACGAAGGTCGACATCCCCGAGCGGGGGCTCGAGCTGCAGCCACTGCATAACGAACGGGTCCGGCGAGTCAAACGGGGTCGGCAGTTCTTTCTGAGCCGCACTCGCTTCCTCCGCAGCCTTCAAGATGGGTACTCGCCCATCAGACTCGGATGTCACCAAATTCGATAGTGCTGCAGCAAGTTCAGGTGCACAGCGCTCGACCAAATGCCACTTGGCCAGTGCTTTCAGGTCCAGTTCAATGCCTTGAGGTTGGGCTAGGCTGGCACGAAGGAAGACGGTGTTGAGGAACCTCTTCATCAGCCGTGGATTGCCGTTGACCGCGAGTGACCTTGTCAACAGTGGCGCGAGTCCATCGGCCAACTTCATCAGGTCCACCATGTGCTTGTCGCCCACGCCCACCAGGGACTCCAAGAAGTCGAGCGTCACAGCGTCGCCTCGCCAAGCTTCGCGAAGCCTTGCCGACACGGCTTCCAGTGCGATATCGAACGCCTGCTTGGTAAAAACCTCGTCATCCCTTGCTCGCTGCATGAGCAACAACGCGATGTATGCCTTCGACTCGTTGACACCCAAACGAGGAACTTGCAGCGGAACCTGAATAAGTTTGTCGAAGTAGTTCGTTGCGACTTCATCTTTGATGCCAGTGCCGGCAAAGTGGACTCGAACGGCGCCTTTGATGAAGTCGTTATCAGCGGCTACAACGAAGGCGCTGCGCTTGATGAACAGCAGCAGCCGAATGGACTCAAGAGTCGAGATGGCGGTCTTGGGAAGGCATCGGTCTAGGTCGTCGACGAAGACCACCAAGGTTATTTTCAACTCCTCAAGCAGTGCTTCCAGCGCCTGACGGAAAGCCTGAATTTCGCCTGGCAGTGACAGCGGCTCGGCAGGCTTGATGAGTCCAATGTCAGCCTCTTTTTTTCCTGCCTCGGCAGCTTCGCTCCCTTCTCCGATGAGGCCAAAACGCTTCATCGCACGTCCAACCAAGCCAACCGGCACCCCGGTGAAGTACGTGGCTGCTGCCTCGCCACCAAGCTGCACAAGTCGTAAAACGTTTATGCGCTTTAGAAGTGCCTTAGCCTTGTCGTAGAGTTCCTGGTTGGCTCGTGCCTGAGCAAGAACCTCGTCACCCACTAGCTGTAGCAGCGCGTTTCTGGCGCTATCGAAGTCCTGGTACAGCCAAGGATTGAAAGTGACAACTACATAAGTGTTTTTTACGGGATTGTTAAGAGCCTCAAGACGCGCTGCCACCATCTTTACCAGCGAGGTCTTCCCAGCTCCCCAGCCACCGGAGACGCCTACCGAGATAGGTTCTCCTCGGGCTTGCTGGAGCAGCTTGGCACACGCGTCTGCTACGACGCCAAAGTTCAAATAGTCGACGGTTGTCTCGTTGTCGTGCCACACCTGTTTTTCCTCCCGATTAGGCTTTTCCCGAAGTTGAGAAATTTGATTGTTTATGCTGAAGGGCTGACTTCGCATGAGCTTACAGGTGTCAGGGATACTTTCAATTCCGTAGAAATACGTGTAACTCGAAATTTTGTAGATTTGGAGAAATTGTGAGATGCCTGTCCAGTCACGTACAAAGGTAATGCAAGCTTGGCGCTTTCTCTAATGGGCTTCCAAGGACAGGTGTTTTCCAGGAAGAAATGTTTGCGAGTGCTTGCTAGAAGGTGGGGGGGTTTTACGGTGCTTATTGATAATAAAGAGCCAAGAAGGACTGGATGGCCATTATTGGTTCGATTCGCTGCGCGCAAAAAACTGTCAGAAATGCGGCAGCAGCCCAAGACTTCTTTGTTCTCTCTCTTCCTGTACCAAGCCTGCGCGTAGCACGAGGGTCACAAGAGGAATGAGGCGTGCAACCATCGCCGGTAGGCCAGGAGGCCCCGTCTCAGAGAGCATCGGGTTTTTGCCAACGGCCTAGGGTCACGAGCAACTAGAGCGTCGACTGTGGCTAAACACTTGTCCAGGCAGCTACCTGCCCGCTTTCGCGCACAGTGGCCCTAAACTCCCGACCTGCTTGTAAATTTAGAAAGCGACGAACCACATGCACGCCTCAGAGACCTCCCCGCGCGGGCTGCTGCTTCTCGATATTGATGACGTACTGTGTCTCTCGAACCCGTACGGTGTTTACCACGCACGCGGTGCGCTATCGCGGCCTAACGATGAGCCCAAGGACATTTGGAAGAAGCTGTTCCAAGCTACGGCAGTTGGAGCACTGCAAGAGTTGATGACGCAGTGCCGACCTAACGTTGTGCTCACGAGTAGTTGGCTCGAAATTTTTGACCGGCAGCATTTTGTTGAGGTCTTCAAACGTACAAGCCTTGGCGCGGTGGCCGACAACTTGCACATTCACTGGGACGCACCAGCAGACCTAGGCGTCTCCCGCCAGGTCGCGATTGCTAGGTGGCTTGAGGCTCATCATCAAGGGGAGCCGCTCCTGATTCTCGATGACCTGCGGAGCGGAGAGAGTTTGGTCGAATCAGAATGGGCTGCCGCCGGTCATCAGATTCTGTGCGAAGTCGACCAAGGCTTCCATCGGGGGTTGCTGCCCGCTGCAATTAGTGCGCTGCGAACCCCATACGTGAAGCCACCATACTGGTGACCGTGGCCGAGCGGATGTGCGCGAGCCCGTAGGCCCAAGCAAATGATGAAAAGAGCCAGCCCATCTGCACAGGGGCCAGATTCAGCTCCTTGGCCATTCCAGAGCCAGCCACGGACAACGTTGCTCGGTCCCCTGTACTGAAGGCCAGAACGACGGTAATGAGTGCAAGGATGAGATAAAGCTGTCGGTTCCGCAGCATGAGACATGTCTCCATTGGGATTGTTTGTTGAGAGCGGCGGACGGAGCGACATGCGCGGCGAAGCCAGTGCGTCTAGGCGCAAACCAGAGACGTGACTGGTCTTCGCCAGCTTGGGGGAAATTGTGAGATGAGCTACCGCTTGGCTCAAGAAGGCCCGAGAGACAACCGATTCAGATGTCCCAGATGGTGAGACGAGGCTTTGCCTTTACGTGGAAGTACATACCGCCTGTACTTACCCGGAAACGTCTTGCCCTCGGCGATGTTTTCATCATCGACGTGGCTGGGCGTTCACCGCGTCAGTGAACGACACATCGATAGGAGGAGACCACCACAGACCAAGTACGCCCCACCCAACCACTTGAGCGCGGTCAGCCAGTGCGCTGATGACTCCAGCAGCGTCCCTATGCCTAAGGTACACATGGCGATGATTCAGATGAATCCCAGAAGCCCGCCCGCGATGGTCACAAGTGCACGGCGCAGCAATTTTTCCAACGCAAGCAGCTCGATGCTCTGGTGCTGGGCTTGCCGTGGCAGCGCTTCAGTGAGGCCGGGGTTATCACCCTCATCTGACGCGTGACGTGGCGGTGGCCATCAATCGGGAGATGTGCCAATAGCTGCGCAGGGTTGATTGGGCAGACTGTGCCCCATGGACGTTGCGACCAACACGCTCTTGCATCTGAAAGCAGAAGAACTGCGTGAGATGGTGCAGTCGCTGCGCCAAACGGTCTACCAACCCAACGGGATAGCTGGTACATGAGCTGTGGCCGCATCCCTAGCAGCCGCTAGGCTAGCCCCCGCACCCCCTTGTCAAGATGAGTTTGCCGCTGGCTTAATAGATGAGAATGGTTATGCGAACTCTCGGCGCTCAAATCAACGACATTGTGTCGGGGGCTGCCCGCCAAGACTGCAAGAGTTGAGGGTAAATGCCAGGGTATTGAAATGACCCTGAAAACAGCGTGCATCCTCACACCATTCGGGTGAGTGGGTTACGTCACGAAGGGGAAAAATCCATTCGTACTTCTTCAGCTTTAATTCCAAAGTAGAGGGAAAGAATGATGCTCAAAGTTCTAGCCATAGCCGTGCTAGCCACGCTTTCTTTGAGGGTGTCGGCTCAAGATTGTGGGCCGACTCCGTATTCCGTCGCACTCAAACAAGCCAAAGGACAAATCACAGTTACAGTTCCCGAGGGACTGCAAAGCATTTCCCCTGGTGACGCCAGACTGACTGCAGATTTTGTTCGTCGGATGTTCTCTGCGACGGCACCAACAGTGCTGGACGAAGTTTTGAGCGCCTACGACTGTCATGTCACGAAGGCCATCGACAAAAGCAAGCCGAGCGAAGAGAGGCGGGCGGCGCTGTTGGATGCTTGGTCTGAGGTTAAAGCACAAATGAATGATGCTGCCGTCAGGTTTGCGGATGCGTGGAATAAGAGTACGGATGCCGGGCTGGCAGCGAGTCCTCTCAATGACAAGAAGGACCTCACCGCCGACGAGAAGGCGCTAGCCAGCTTTGTCCAAAAAATTCCGACGGATAACTTTCTTGTAGCGACCAGCGGAGGGCTATACGCCACCGCAACATACAACGGACTACCAATCAACGCGTGCGCTGGTTTCGTTCGCTCAGCTCTGATGGACAATGAAGCAGGCATTCAATACTACGCGGCGGCCCTCCGGCCAGCCTTGGTGGCCTACGTCTCATCTGTCAGGAATGGCTCTCGCGATGCAAAGATGAAGTTATGGACTCAAGCCAGAAACGTCCAAGCTACGCAGTATTCAAGTTCAAAGACAAGTACGGAGATGGAGATTTGCAAGACAACTGTACCAACTCCAGTATCACCAGCCATGCCTGCATCCGAGACGGCTTCTGCCGCGACGTTGGCAGGTGAACAATGAGCGGCATCTATTTCAGCCGAATAAGCAAGGTTTGGCAGTTTTCCTTTGCATCCGTTGCTACGCTGGTGTTGACCGGATGCGGCACGTTATGGGGACCTACAGAGGCAGAACGGCGTGTTCGCGAACAATGCACAGATATCACAAGCCTCATCCGGAAGAACTACAACATTGGTGGAAACTTCGCGGCTGTGGTCGCCAAACTTGGATTTCATTGGGCATCCACTGGAGTAGTGCTCAGTGGAGAGGCGAGCGAGAGGCTCATTCAGTTGGACTATCTCTGCCGACAATACGCGACCGGCAAAATTTCGTCCGATGACTGGGCTAATTTACAAAATTCGTACATTATTTCCAGCGTCAAGTCAGCGCAGGGTAATACATCGCCTGAGGCACAAAAACAGTTGAAAGAGAATCTGGAGAGTCTCAGAAAATCGACTGAACAGCTTTCAAAACTGCGTGGAGGCGCCTCCTCGCCGGTTCCGACGACAGAAGAGATTTTGAAAGCTGCGGCTAAAACTTCTAATGACGACCTTCGTTTCAAACTTGACGCGATATTCATCAATTACAGCAAAGTTTTGTCTGTGGACAGTGAGCTGCTGTCGGCTCAGCTTAAAAGTACGCAGCAAGAGATGGCGCTTTTACGCGCCATGCTTGAGCGGACTCTGGAAATATTGCCAAAACCGCCTGTTGTCGAAGGTTTACCGAAAGTTCAGCCACCTACTTGGACTGCTGTTGCGGGCTTTAAGGTGCAGTTCGCCTTGAACGATTCGGAGTTGAGTGATGCTGCGAAAGCATCGCTGAAAGCGCAACTCAGTGGCCTCATGAACGAACTCGATTATCGAGTCCAACTGACCGGCTACACCGACGCATCGGGCTCCGCAGTGCTGAACGAACGTTTGAGTGTTGCTAGAGCTGAAGAAACGCGTGATTTTCTTGTGGATGACCTCGGGCTAGACACCTCGAAGGTGTTTTTGCGTGGGAGTGGTCACACACCAAGCCGGCTGGTGCAGGGAAATGCCGGTCGTGTCGTTGAAGTGCGTGTCCAAGTTCTCGCAGTTACCAAGTAGGCAGCTTGCACTATTGCTCACGGCTCGGTGCGTGCACGAGGTCTGCCTTTTGCAGAGTGGGCGTGAGATAGAGGTCGTAAGCGCGTCCAGCCGCCCAGCACACCAGCCCCATCAACTCGATGCCAGCGTTCATCGCGTTACGCCTGCCCAACGCCGATGCTGAGACCGTTTGGACCAAGCTCAAGGTCGAACTGCGCAAGGGGCCACTGTCCATGGCCAACCCAACGGGCAACCTTGGTACATGACCTGTTGCCGTATCGCTGGCGAGGTGCCTGGGAGGGCCTCACCAAGGGCGTGAAGTATGGCCGCCCGACAGTCTGCTCGCGTCCTGCAGGTGTGACGAGGTTGTGTGATTCCTGCCCCTCGTGGGCCTGTGCTACGCCTGTGTGAGCGTTGATGGTGATTTGCTTAGCGTGCATCCGTTCAGCGGTTAGAAGGCTCGATAATTCATGATTGAGTGCAACGAAGTGCTCACAAACATACAAGGTAGAAACATGAACTTGAAAGAGCTGCTCGCGGCCAAGGCTGCGCTCGACGCAGAAATTGCAACAGCAAGAAAAGGTGAGTCGGCCGCCGCGCTGCGACGCGTGCAAGAGCTCGTCAGCGAGTTTGGGTTCACGATGCAGCAAGTCTTCCCGCTCGTCCCGCTCAAAGATAAAAATGCAGGTGAGGCAAAGTACCAAGACCCTGACACGGGGAAAACGTGGACAGGCCGCGGGAAGCCTCCAACGTGGATTGTTGGCAAGAATCGCGAGGACTTCTTGATTGTCCAGCCCGAACACGAATCACACCAGCGGGCGCCTTACCTGGCTGAGATGGCTGCAGCTGCAGGTCGCAACGAGCGGCCATGCTAAAGGTTTGCACTTGGGTCGGCTAGGAGCTCACGCAAAAGTGACTTGCCTGCTTGAAGTGCTGCAGCACGGTACGGGCTGCCTAAGTAGGACTTAGCTGTCAGGAAAGGGCTTGCCTATCTGAGATAGTCCCTGGTTCTCCGGCTGAGGCGGCCCACTGGGTCTCCGGCTCCCTCCTATCGCTTATCTTTGAAGATAGGGGCAGGACTGTGTATATGACTAGGCATAGCGAGTCAGAACAGCTAGTCGTGAACGACCAGTGTATGCGGTGCCGGGGCGTCAAACCTAAGACCGTGGCATGAGCGTGTCATTGGTAGCTCGGTAGGACGGCGTCTCGGCTGGACCGGCTGCCCATGCGCTGGAATTCTTGAGCGATAACGGCGGTGCCTACATCGCCGCCGAAACGAGTGCACTGGCACGCGCGCTGGGCCTGAAGCCCATCAACACGCCCCCCGTCTGCAGACCGCAGAGCAAAGGCATGGCCGAGAGCTTCGTCAACACCTTCAAGCGCGACTATGTGGCGCGCATGGACCCGCGTGACGCGCAGAGGATGCTGGCGCAATTGCCAGCAGCCTTCGAGGACTTCAACGAGGTGCATCCGCATTCCTCGCTGAAAACGCGTTCGCCTCGGGAGTTCAGGCGGCAACATGCTGCAGGGGCTGAGCAGGCGCTTTATTGCGAATAGTGCGGGGCCGGAAATACGGGGGCAACATCAAAAAAACAAAGAACTTTTTTGCCCGTGTTGCTCGAGCATGGTGCGGATAAAGTAGAACTCTAGTGGAATCGTCAGTAGCAACGAACTGCTGTTAAATCTATCGTGGTTACCTTACGAATGCATGAAACCAACTGCTTCCGATGCAGACATGTTCAAGGAACGCTCAGCGTTCGAACTTAAGAGTCCGACCCAGATTCACTGATTTGTTTTCGCAATCTTCGATTCTCTTCCTGCAGTTCTAAATTTTTTATTCTGATACGCTTCATTTCTCCTTCTTCGGCAGAGGTAATGCGGTTGAGAACTTCAGAAGTGGCGGTCATTACATATGGCATAGCTGATGCGGGGTTTGATTGCCCTAAAGCCAAAGCCGTATCTGCGAGAACCGCTTCCGCTCGTAAATCAAGCCCGTATTTAATCCGTTTGTGAATATCGACCTGTGCTGTATCTGTGCCGAACACCTTCCTAATAAAGTGTATGGAAGTTCCTTTTTTTAGACCCGATTGCTTCATAACATCGCTAAAAATGGCTGTAATTGCCCTATTGGTCAAAGGCGCTGCATCTCTAGAAGACAAAAATAGCATCCCTTTACTGATGTCTTTGCCACCATTCTTCCTCATAATCAGTGGTGCACGCTGGTCCTGTAAGAAATTAACCACTTCAATAGCAACCTCTAATGGGATAAGAACCTCGTTGTTATAATTTCTTTTCTGCGCAGATGGGCTTACGCGATGAATGTAATCGTTCTCTGCGTTAAGAATAGTATTAGGGAACTGGCTTGCAGTCAAAGAATTCAATGACCCCACCCGAAATCCGGCTTTATGCACTAAAGATGCCATGAGCATATTGCGGCGTGCGGCAAAGTCATCTATCGCAGAAAGAGAAACGTCGTCAAGAATCTTCGCCATACCGGCAGCGGTTGGAGCTATTTGCACATTGTGTTTGGAATTTGCTTCAACGCCTTCGAAGAATAATTGTGAACCTTTCCGTTTCCAGCCGTCACGATTCGTGCTGGATGCCTTGGACTTAGTAGGAAACAGAAAATGCTCAAGGGACCATCTCTTTTCTTGCTTCATCCACCACAGAAAATCCAGAATGCTTACCAACTTTGCATTCACTGTGCGCTTAGCAGTAGGTTCATGGCCTCGATGAGAATGGTCTGCTCTAGTTGCTTTCAACTCCCAGTCGCGATATAGCCGAAGGACCGAAATTGTCAAAGAACGTACATCATTTCCAGTCGCTCTACAGAATTCGAATATTCTGATGATGTGAAATAACTGTTTCTCCACGGTAAGAGGGCTTATGGTTTCCTTGCTTCGACCATAGTCCGTCACATCTCGAATTTCTCGCTCAGATGCCGTATCGAAAACATAAAATCTAGTATTTTTATTGACCACTATTTTTTCAATGCGAATATTCGCTGCTGTAGTTCTTGCTCGTCTCATTATGATTTCTTTCTCTTGGTTAAGTCCAGCAGTAAAATTTTTGCTTTGGAGCTCGGGAATGAGATATCAATTCCTAGTTTTCCACGCATTTCTAAATTTTCTTCAAGCAACCCTTCAAGCGCAGACGCAGCTTCCTTTTGAAGAGTATCGTATCGAGCATTAAGGGCTTCAAGCCTTCCCCGTAGCATAATGCTGATTTCGCGTTCAGCATCGAGTTCTCGTATGGCAATTCGTTTCAAAATTTGAGCCTCTCTGGCTTCCTGCTTAGACGATGCTATTGTCTGTAGCTTTTTTGGCTTGGTCTGAACAGATAGCGCATCTAGCACCTTTAGTGCCTCTACCAGCAATTCAAGTTGTTCTGCATTCTTGTTTAACGTCCTTTGAGTATTGCTTCGAAAGCCAGGCATCAAATTTACCAACTCTGGAGGCAGAAGCTCGCTATGCCAAAGATTGAATTGCCGCATCGTCCGTGGTAAATGATAAAGAAGGCTAGCCCTATCTACACCGGCAATAGGGCCAGCCAATTCAAGACCAGTCCTTAGCAAAGATACTTTGGTCATCAAATTCCGCAATGCCGCATCTGCGTTCCTATCCGCAACCGCTGGCTTGACTCGGCGCTTAATATTATTGCTCTTACCGTTCATCCTATGCACCTACCTCTGGTTTCACAGCGAGTCTGAATAACTCGGCGAACCGCGCTCAACGACTTCTGCAATTGGCTTGCGAGCAATGTGTGTGGTGGCAATTTTTCGAGTCTTTGAATAAGACCTGCCTCATCAGCAATAAGGTTTGCAGTGTGCTCATTAAATGATGTATGGAAAGCACAGCTGTTGCAAAGTTCTGCTGTAGCGTTCTCATGTCTAGCACCTACGGCACCAGGTTCTTGACACCTCCCCAAATGTCGTGAATTGGAGATGCCACGCCAACAGTCTCCATCAGATTTGGCTTCAACAGCGTGCCCACGACGCTTGAGCGCTTGCGCGATAGCCCGAGCCTTTCTGAGGTTATCCATCTCGGCATACGAAACATACGAGAGCATGCTTCGATGATATCTTCTAATAATCTTGCTAAACCCACCAACGACTGTCGGGTCATCCTCAATAACCAGTTGCACTAGTTCAATCAGTCTCTCGTGACCTACTACCTCCAGTTCTTCCGCAAGCTCTTGAAGGTCATTTGCATATCCAGCTTGCTGGAACGCATCTAGAGGTCCGAACAGTTCTTCTATTTTTTCGACAGGCTCACACGCATTTGTGATGTACGCGAACGTTTCCTGTGCCCGCTGATGCCCGAGCTGCTGCTGGAGTGCGGGAATCGATGGGTAGATATATCGGTATTGATACATCATGGCATAGCCTCTTCGCATCGAACGTGGTTCGTGTGGCCGTGCATACGCGGGGCACAAATTCTCAAGCGCTGCTCTACGCGCTAGATTGCCAGTTTTAGGGTTATTACCTCTTGCAGCAAAATGGCCTACATAATGCGGGCGTTCACGATAATCAATATATGAAAATACTGATTTGCTTATTTTGGTTTCTGTGCCGCATATTGATATTTTCAAGAGGTCATTAAGAATTTGATATGTCAACTTGTTAACAAAATATGGAACTCTTATTTTCGCACCTTTCTCAATGTAAAAAAACACTCTGTACAAGTCCTGCTGTGCACTTATGCAAACAATGTCGGAATCCCGTACACCTACAGTTTTATGAACAAGCTCATCAGGTCGACGTGCATTCATAAAGCCTACCATGTAGAAGCTCGCCGCATGAAAAGCATTTAATATGGCGTAGATGATATTAAAAATCTGCGTCCCACTATTGAGTTCCTTATGTGTTGCAATAGGCACTACACTGAGCAACGAGTGTAATTCCGGACTGGCTAGCAGAAGGCTCGCAGCATCTATTAACTTGAATTCTGGATTTTGTAAGAAAATCTTACTCTGTAATTGCAGTGTCGCCAAAAGTGGCTCGCGAATTTTTATATAAAATACGTAGGATGTTTGCATCAAACTTGCGAGATTTTTTGCACTGACTGTTTCGCTCCTTCTTGAGGCTCTCCCGAGCTCCATTGCAATCTTTTTGGCCGCAGGAAATGGTTTGTAGCTTAGATTCGCGCCATCAGCGAAATCATTGCAAGCGATAATAAATACCATAATTGTTCCATAGGTATATCGCTTGTTTTTCTCTGGCGGCCTACCCTGTAATTCCTCGTTAGGTAATATGCCTGCAATGGTTTGAGTATCTTCTAGTGCTAGCGTCTCCTTTTTAGAAGCGCGGATTCCTTTGCCGCTAGGGCTGACGTCCATGGGTCCAGGTATTCCAAATATTTCCCCCTTATCATGCATGTAAACATTTTTTGAATTAGTTCCAAAAACATATGCCCAGCCACCAGTGTTGTACTTGTTAAGGAAAAGAGTAAAATCATCCATTCTCCACGCGTTCGGATGATAAATTCCATTCATCCAGCCGTACTGAATAATTCTTATGTTGAATTGGAGTCTACTATATAAAAATTTGACGACACTCTTTGTTTCTATCGACCTTTCTGCAAGAGAGTTGGATATTTTCACAACAGTTTCAACTACTGCCGGATAAAATGTAATAGGGCGTGCTTCTGGATACAAACCGGACGGTGGCATCAAAATTCTTTCCAAGTCAACGCATAGCTTATCTCCATAAGCTTCCGAGAAGAATACTATTGTGTTGCCAAGTCGTGCGGTCAGTTTGCGACCCGGTTTAGCTTGCTCTTTAAATTCCTGTGGGGGAATGTCTGGATGACTGGATTTCTTTTTTCCTACTATTTTTGTTTCTACTAGTGGTTTCAAGATAATTCCTTGTCAATCGTGGTTTTCACCTGAGCATATCTAGCGGCGTATGGACCCGTCGTGCATACCTGCTCCAAAATTCTACTGAAGACCATTCTGGGTAAGTGAACTTTCTCAAACCTTGCTGGATTTTCTGACATTAATCGACCCCAAGAAATTTTATAGTAAGCAACTGTCAGTGCAACCTCTCTCATAGTTGTTATGGTTATTATTATTTTTCGATTTGGACAACCATGATTTGCGTGGCAATTTTCCGCTTTGCAGACGTTACCATCTAACCAATCCATATCTGGTGGAATTTCTGGATTGGAGCAACTTGCGCCGTCACCGATATTTCTTAAGGTAGGCCACAGCCTCTCGCGGTGTTCACTGTAGGCGGTTTGTTTCTCAATGTCTGCTGCCAATGATTTTTGAAACTGCAAATTTAGAGCAGAGTTGAGTTCCTTTTGACTATGGTCTTCTGAATATGTACTAATCACTGCCATATTCGCATGCCCCGCCATCCTCGCGGCAGCGATTGGGCCGGCTTTAGCGGATTCATAGGCTAATATTTCATTGCGAACTTGTTCGGATGTGTAAAGCGGGAGGTTGTTATACTTTTGGAAATTCTTGATTACAAGGCCCCAACTAAAATACATCTTACCCGTGTAATAGTTGATAAATAGCCTGTCGTCATTGACTATGACACCACTTCGGTTTAGGTAATCATGTCGTGTCAAAAGAAAATTAATCGCAAAAACTGCGTCCTTATCTTGACGGGAGACTAGATAAGGTGGGGTTTTGTCCTCGGTTTTCCCTTTGGCCCCCTGAATGAGAATTCCGCCTTCTAATTGCAGTATGTTGCTTTTTCTTAACTCTAGTACAGAAGATATATTCCAGGCAGTTCTAATTTGAATGGTAAGTATGCATGCATACAAAATGTCCGTATTCCCAATATGTTTGTGAGTAATAACCTGCCAAAAGCCTTGTCGGATTCCATGAATTTTCTCAAATATAAGACGCTGCACATCGTCGAAGAGTATTGGTCTATAGTTGCTTTGCTCTTCTCTTGTGATTAGGCGGGGCTCGTTGCTCACGGATTGAATTAAAGCGCTTAGCTTAATTTCGGTCGGGTAATCGTAGGCAAAATGCCTCCGCTTGTCATTAGTCCTCTGCGGTGTGCCAATCAAAAGGCTTAATTTCGATATTGTCTCTGGAGAAATATCCATGGTCCGCAAAGCTTCTATCCACGCGCACTCGTTCTTGAAACGCTCAAAACAAGTTGAACAGCTTGTCTTCAGTCGCTCGATAGTTGCCTCGCGTTTTAGTATTGACCTCGTTATTAGGTCTTTAGGGCTTGAGTGATTTAATGCGGATATCGGTTCGGGAATAGGGCTGTGACTGTCGAGCATGTCGCTGATAGTGCCTCTTCCTTTTTGAACAACTGATAGAGATTTCTTGTGCTTCTTGTCAAGCTTAGTGGATTCTGAGAACTGTCCGGTGGCTCTTAACGCATCTCGGACAACAGCACGGAAGCTAATAAGCTGACTGTTAATTGCCGTCGAAACAGTCAGGGGGTACTGGTTTTCTACTACTCTGAAAAGCTCTAACACTGCCTTAGCGGTTATTTTTTCTGGGGAAGTTTTCTGAAGAACCCTCCATTCTTTGAGATGTTTTATTCGGGGCAGCACCGCCTTGAGGTGAGGAACGATGTGGGCGTTGATGGGCGCTGCGCGACTGCTGCTATCGGCGATGGCCTTAACGGCCTCGAAAAACCATCCAGTACCCCAAACCATGTCGTCTTTTGTGAACACTGAACAGCTGTATTTCTCCGCGCCACCATGCTTCCGGCGGAGGTGAACCTCCAGTAGTGTTAGCTCTGGTGCTCGTGGCGGCTGTGTATAAGTCATAGATAACAAAGGTAGTTTTTACTAGCTTCATAGTCAAGGCTACAGCGTCGATGATCGGCCACCTGCGGTTTCTGCTGGAGTTCATCCGGCCCGAGATGCGCCAGTACTTCATCGAGTCCGACCATGAGGCGCTGCCGTTCTCGCGCGCCCAGCGCTCCCTGGTCTACCAGCGCGCCAAGGGCGACCCGGACAGCCGCCCCTTGGGCACGCAGCTCAATGTCACGGCCCAGGGCTACGAATGGGTGAACCATTCCATGCAGCCCACCAGGCTGGCCTCGCATGATTTCCGCATCACCATCGGCTGCGCCGATGAAGGCACCTCGCCCTGCACCCAGCCCTACAGCGCCAGCATCTTCAACATCTCGGCCATGAGCTTCGGCGCGCTGTCGGCCAATGCCATCCTGGCGCTGAACAAGGGCGCGAAGATGGGCGGCTTTGCGCACGACACGGGCGAGGGCTCCATCAGCCAGCACCACCGCGTGCACGGCGGCGACCTGATCTGGGAGGTGGCCTCGGGCTACTTCGGCTGCCGCAACGACGATGGCAGCTTCAACGAAGAAAAATTCATCGCCAACGCCACCGACCCGCAGGTCAAGCTCATCGAGATCAAGCTCAGCCAGGGCGCCAAGCCCGGCCACGGCGGCATGCTGCTGGGCGCCAAGGTCACCCCTGAGATCGCCGCCGCGCGCGGCGTGCCCGTGGGTGTGGACTGCATCAGCCCGTCCAGCCACAGCGCCTTCAAGACACCGGTGGAGATGATGCATTTCATCGCCCGCCTGCGCGAGAAGTCGGGCGGCAAGCCCACGGGCTTCAAGTTCTGCGTGGGCCATCCCTGGGAGTGGTTCGCCATCGTCAAGGCCATGCAGGAGACGGACATCACGCCGGACTTCATCGTGGTCGATGGCGCCGAGGGCGGCACGGGCGCGGCGCCGGTGGAGTTCACCGACCACGTGGGCGTGCCGCTGCAGGAAGGGCTGCTGCTGGTGCACAACACGCTGATCGGCGTGGGCCTGCGCCACCGCATCAAGATCGGCGCGGCCGGCAAGGTGATCACGGCCTTCGACATCGCGCGCATGATGGCGCTGGGCGCCGACTGGTGCAATGCCGGGCGCGGCTTCATGATGGCCCTGGGCTGCATCCAGGCGCAGAACTGCCACACCGGCCACTGCCCCACGGGCGTGGCCACGCAGGACGCGGCGCGCCAGAAGGCCCTGGTCGTGCCCGACAAGGCCACGCGCGTGGCCAACTTCCACGACAAGACCCTGCATGCGCTGCAGGAGCTGGTGCAGGCTGCGGGCCTGGAGCACCCTTGCGACATCACGTCCCACCACATCGTGCGGCGCATCTCCGACACCGAGGTGCGGCAGCTGGCCAACCTGGTCCTGCGCGTGGAGCCCGGCGCGCTGCTGGGGCCGCTGGACAAGCAGCACAGCGTGTTCAAGCTCTACTGGCCGGGCGCCAGCGCCCACACCTTCCAGTTCGCGCCGCCCACGCTCAAGCCTTCTGCGCCGCAGGCCAAGGCGCAGGCGGCAGGCCAGCCTGCATAGAGACGCCACGCACAGAAGACAGGCGCCACAGACCACAGCCGATTACAGGTTTTAACAACCCTCGGGGATAATGCGCCCCGAGAACTTGGTGCACAACTGTATTTTTCTGTGTAAATGAAAACTATTTTGGTTCGCATTGCAGCTGCCGTCTTCGGCGGCTATGCCTTCACCTGGGGCTTCATCGCCCTGGGCGTGGTGCTGATGTTTGCCGCCGGAATGGAGTTCCACGATGCCGAGCATCTGGGCTACATCCTCGGCTTCCTGGTGTTTCTGACGGTGTTCCTCTGGGCCTTTGCCGCCCAGAGCCTCCCTCGCGTCTGGGCCGTGCTGGCCGGTGGCGGCATTGTCATGACCGGCTGCGCATCGCTGCTCCAGCAGATGCTGCTGCCCTGATCCGGAGATTGCTTCCCATGTTCCAGAATTTCCGCCTTTCCATGGCCTGGCTGCACACCTGGTTCGGGCTGGTGCTCGGCTTCGTGCTCATGGCCGCGTTCTTCTTTGGCGCGCTGTCGGTGTTCGACCGCGAGATCGACCGCTGGGCCATTCCGGCCTCGCGCTTCGAGCCCACGCCCATGCCCTCGTACGACCAGATCCTCAAGCCGGTCTTCGAGTCCATGCAGCCCAACGCCCAGGCGCGCGAGGCCATGCGCGGCGAGGTCAACGGCCCGCTGCCCGAGCGCTTCGACACGCCCCAGCGCTGGGGCGCCTACACCACGCACCGCGACCCGGTGCTGGGCCTGTTCGCCGGCTACGAGGTGGCCAACGCCAAGAAGCCCGAGACCCTGATCTGGGCCATGCGCACCATCGACCCGCGCAATGGCGAGTCCCTGCCGGACGACCACCTCAAGATCGGCAGCCAGTTCTTCTACCCGCTGCACTACAGCCTGACGCTCAACTGGATGGGCCTTGGCTACTGGATCGTGGGCTTTGCCGCACTCATCATGCTGGTGGCCCTGGTCAGCGGCGTGGTCATGCACCGCAAGATCTTCCGCGAGCTGTTCACCTTCCGTCCGAAGAAGGCCACCCAGCGCAGCGTGCTGGACCTGCACAACATGACGGGCGTGGTGGCGCTGCCCTTCCACTTCTTCTTCGCCTTCACGGGGCTGGTGATCTTTGCGGGCATCTACTTCCCCATCACCCACACCCAGCTGGAGCCGCTGCACGAGCTGCACGAAAAAATGGAGGCCGAGGAAACCGGCCTGCCGCATGACCGCGCCGGCGTGGCCGCGCCCGTGGCCTCGGTGGACGCCATGGTGGCCGAGGCGCAGCGCCGCTGGGCCGCCAAGGGCATGGCCGGCGACGTGGGTTTCCTGTCCGTCACCCATGTGGGCGATGCCAATGGCTACGTCAGCGTCTACCGCGCCGGCACCGACCGCATCGCGCTCACGGGCGAGGGCATCCACTTCAAGGCCAGCACGGGCGCGCTGCTACGGGAAGACCCGCCGCGCACGGCCGTGGACAGCCTCAACACCTTCCTCACCGGCCTGCACCTGCAGCACTTCCGCCACTGGCTGCTGCGCTGGCTGTACGTGCTCGGTGGCCTGGCCGGCTGCGCCTGCATTGCCACCGGCTTCGTCTTCTTCGTGGAAAAGCGCAAGAAGCAGCACGCCAAGCAGGGCGTGCAGGGCGCGCGCGTGGTCGATGCGCTGGCCGTCACCACCGTCACCGGCATGCTGGTGGCCGCCCTGGGCATGCTGATTTCCAACCGCCTGCTGCCCGAGGCCATGCCCCAGGGCTGGCCGGGCCGGGGCGACATGGAGCGCTATTTCTTCTGGGCCGCCTGGCTGCTGGCCATGGCGCATGCCTTTGTGCGCAGCGCCCCCGTGGCCCGGGGCCTGCCCAATCCCGCCTGGCGCGAGCAGTGCTGGGCCGTGGCCGCCATGGCCGTCACGGCCGTGCTGCTGAACTGGCTGACCACGGGCGACCACCTGTTCAAGACCCTGGGCGCGGGCTACTGGCCCGTGGCCGGCGTGGACCTGTTCATGCTGGCCAGCGCCGTGCTGGCCGTGGTGGTGGCGCGCAAGCTCAAGACGCGCGCCGTGCCCGCCATGCCCTCGCGCGCCGCGGAGGTGGCCCATGTCTGAGGGACTGATGGACGCACTGCTGCTGGCCGCCGCCTTTGCCGCCTCGCTGGCAGGCATGGGCTGGTTTGCCCTGGCCAAGGACGTGCACTGGGAGCAGGTGCACGGCGACACGCCCCAGCCCGATGGCAAGGTCAGGCTGCTGCGCTGGCTGGGCGCCTCAGGCCTGGCCGCCTCGCTGGGACTGTGCCTGGCGGTGGACCATGCCTCCATGGCCTCCCTGGTCTGGATCATGACGTTGGCCGCTGCCGCCCTGGCCATTGCCTTCACCCTGACCTGGCGGCCGAGCTGGCTGCGCTGGCTGCCGGCCTGACGTTTGCGCGGGGACCTCTGCGCCCGCTGCAGGCTCAGGCCTGCCTTTTCCTCATCCTGCGGCTGGCCAGATAGGCCATGCCGCACAGCAGCGCCAGCATGCCGCCCTTGCCCAGGCCGGGAACGGCCTGGACATTTCCGGGGCCGGCACCGGGCCCTGGGTCCGTGCCCGGACCTGGATCGGGATCGGGATCGGTGCCCGGGCCCGGGTCGGGAGGATCGGCAGCGACCACCTCGATGGACACGGCTGCCGGTGCGGCAGCGCTCTGGTGCCCGTCGGATACCGTGAAGGCGAAGGTATCGGGCCCGGAGTAGCCGGCCGCCGGCGTGTAAACCAGCGTGCCCGTCTGGGGATCGAAGCCGCCGATGCCGCCATGGGCGGGGCCGGTGGTGATCTCGAAGCGCAGCGGGTCCGACTCGAAGTCCGTGCCAGCAAGGGTGATGGACAGCGCCGTATCCTGCGGCGTCGTGACGGCTTGCGGCAGCGCCACGGGGGCGGCGTTGGCCGCCATCGCGTTGGAAAAGCGCGAGGTGTCACCGGTGGAAATCCGGGTGGCGGTCGCCGTGACAGCGGCCTGGTCGCCCGGGGGCATGGCGCCCTTGAACGCCAAGGGCGCATGGCCGGAGGCATCGGTGGTCACGGTCTGCGAGCCCAGCAGAACCTTGCCGGCGGCGCGCTCCACCAGCCCGTCGGGCAGCCTGGGCGTCGAGAAATACTCGATGCGCATGCTCTCATTGGCGACGCTGTCCAGCGTGCCGGACAGGCCGTCGGGCGTCACCGTGAGCAGCACCGGATCGGCAGGATCTCCGTTGGCCAGGCTGGTTCGTGCGATGCCTCCCTCGGTATTGCCGTAGATGGCATTGCCGAGCATGGAGACGCCCTTGACTTCGTCCCCCCGCAATCCCACGCCGAACAGCCTGTTGTGCGCAATCACGTTGGCATGTGCCGCGTCGTCACCGCCGACCAGGGTGTCATGGGCCTTCTGGAAAAAGGAAACGCCTTCCCCATTGGGCAGGGCGGTTCCCTGGGGACTGACGCCCACGTAGTTGCCCTGCACGAGGTTGTTCTTGCCGGCGCCCTGGAACTGTATGCCGGACGCCTTGCTGCCACCGACGATGTTTCCGCGCACGGTGACCTCGTCTGAATCCTTGATGACGATGCCCCATTGATTGGGCAGCATGGTGCTGGCATCCAGGCTGGTTCCCACGATATTCCCGGCAATCAGGGTATTCGAGTTGCGTGCGGCGTAGTTTCCATTCAATTCAATGGCCGTTTCCTTGTTTCCGGCAACCAGGTTGCCGTCTTCAGGGCCTGTGCCAATGCGATGTCCGCCTTCCGGCGAAAAGAATACGGCAATGCCTGGCCCATTGTTGGCAATCATGGCCGTGCCGGCTGCATTGGTTCCGACGCGGTTGCGGGTCACCAGCGTGTGCGAGCCGGAAATGGAAATCCCGGATGAACCACCGGTTTCCCTGACGTTGCCGGAGACGAGGTTGCTGTCGATCAGCGTGCCGGTAAATCCGGATGCCACGCTGATGCCGTTTCCCTGGTTTCCCAGCGCCACATTGCCGGTGATATCGGTGCCTATGTAATTTCCCTGAATAATGTTTTCTGTACCGACGCCCGGCCAGGAAAGCCATACTCCGGAATTTTCCGCCGCGGAAATGACATTTCGCCCGCCAATATCCAGATTGCCGATGCGGTTGCGGTTGCCGGAGTTGACAATAATGTTGCTGCGATTGCCCATGGCGACCGTTCCCGATGCGTCAACGCCTATATGGCAGCCCAGCACGGTGTTGCCGTCGCCGGTCACCGTCAGGGCCGTGCTGAAGCCGCCTATCGCCAGACCGCGCACCGTGATGGCGCCTGCCAGCTCAAGCCCTATACCGAACTCGGAGCTGCCTGCCTGCAGCGTGATCAGGGGGCGGCGTGGCAAGTGGTCCTCATAGCCGGGTTGCGTGCTGGCGTCCACCGTCAGCGATGTGGCCGGTGCAATGGGCTGCATGAGGCTGCCATTCCAGTTGCTTTGGGTGACGATGGTCTGCTCTCCCCCCGCACCGATGCTGAACTCGATGCGGTTGTCGCCCCCTTTGTTGCGGTTGGCGTTGGCGTAGGTGATGGCGTCGCGCAGGGAGCAGGGTCCCAGGCCGGTGCTGGCGCACGGGCCGCTTGCGTCGGCGGCGCTGTCCACCACGACGGTCCATGCATGGGCCGTGGCGACACAGCCTTGCAAGAGCAACGCCAGGGCGAGCAGGCGCAGCGGCCTGCTTGCCGGCCTGGTAGTGAATCGTTGCCTGTATATCCTCATTGCCATTTTTACTTTCCCTGAAAGAGGCTGCCGAAACGCATTCTGGATATTGCACAATACAGGACGTGAAATAGCGCTGGCATTCTGCATGCGCGACGTCTGTGTTCAATATCACAGGGGTGGTCAGAAACGGAGCAGCCTTTGTCGATGAATCAATCCGGCAATGATCTCCAGGGCATCGGAATATTGGTTTAAGAATTTTCTTAAAGTGACAGGAATAATGGCATTTTCAAAGAGATTTGACGATTTTCCGATGGCGGATCGATGCTTGAAATCGCTCTTTGGCGAGGCGGCGTGCAAGAGGTTTCAGCATTAAGAAAATTCTTAGTCCAAATTCGCCCTTTGATTTCTAAGATTCGGCAATGCGCCAGTTTCAAGCTCTCTTGTTTTCTTCCAGATCGATACATCACAGGCTGTCCCTGGCACGGCGTGACTTGATGGCATTTGCACTGGCGATCATGGCCATGCTGGCCTGTGCCGGTCACGGCGGCAGGGACGACGCCGCCCCGGCGACGCCATCGCGCAGCCTCGGTCATGTGCCCGTGCGAGACATTCAGTTGTTTTTCATGGACCGATGCTTCCTGCTGCTGGACGCTGCGGTGGGGGCCACGCACGCAGCCATCCACACGCAAGCCGGTTATGCCTGGCCGTGGCGCGCCAGCGCACCGCAGGGCCAGCCCGGGCCGCTCCATTCACTGATGCAGGCAGGCCGGGCGCTTCCCGAATCCCTGTTGCTGCGCAAATCCGCGAACAACGCCGGATGGCTTGCAGGCCGCTGGGAGCCCGCGCGGCAGCTGGTCAGGGCCCATGTCTGGCTGCTGCTGTGGTCCGTGGCGCTGGGACTTGCCTTCATGGCTGTACTTGCATGGTGCGTGCGCCGGCTGCGCCGCAGCGTGCCGGCTTCGGCCTGGAGCCGGGCAGGCGCCTGCGCCGCCGGTGATGCGCTCTGCCGAAAGCTGCTGGACACGGCCCCTGTGGGCCTGGCGCTGGTGCGGTGCAGCGATCGCAGCCTGCTGCTGTCCAACGGACTGGCGCGGCAGTGGGTGTGCAGTGATTCTTCGTGGTTCGAGCATGCCGTTGCCGAGGGCGCGCAGCAGGCCCGGCGCGAGCTGGTGCTGGGAGACGGCCGGTTGGTGGAGGTCCGCACCACGCACACCAGCCACGCAGGCGAGCCGGTGGTTTTTTGCCTGGTCAGCGATGTGACGGCGCTCAGGCAGGCGCAGGCAGCGCTGGTCGATGCCAAGCTGCGCGCCGAATCGGCAAGCCAGGCCAAGACGCAGTTTCTGGCCACCATGAGCCACGAAATACGGACGCCGCTCTTTGGCATCCTGGGAACGCTGGAGCTGCTGGCGCTGTCCAGGGCTCCTTCCGAACAGACCCGCTACCTGGGGGCCATGCAGCAGGCGTCGGCCTCCTTGCTGCGCATCGTCAACGACAGCCTGGACCTGTCGGCCATCGAGGCGGGCCGGCTGCAACTGGAGGCCCATGCGTTCTCGGCCACCGAACTGCTCGACAGCGTGGCCGCGGGCCTGCTGTCGCGTGCCGAGCAAAAAGGGCTGCAGCTGTATGCCGTCTCCGATGTGAAAACGCCGCCGCTGCTGGTGGGCGATGCCTTGCGGCTGCGGCAGATCCTGGACAACCTGGTGGGCAATGCCATCAAGTTCACGTTCTCCGGCCATGTGGCCATCCGCCTGCAGGTCATGGGCGACAGCGAGGAAGGCACCGACCTGCGGTTCCAGGTGCAGGACACCGGCATCGGCATCGAGCCGGAGCAGCAGCCCTTCCTGTTCGACCCGTACTTCCGTGCCCATGCGGCCACGCAGCAGCAGGTCCAGGGCGCGGGCCTGGGTCTGTCCATCTGCCTGCGCCTCAGCCAGGAGATGGGCGGGCGGCTGACGGCCGCCAGCCAGCCGGGACTGGGGACCTGCGTGTCATTCGAGCTGCGCCTGCCGCGCGAGAGCGCGGCAGGCTATGAGGCGGTGCCCAGTCTGTTGCCGCACACCGTCTACGTGGATGGCGCCATTCCGGAAGTGGTGCACAACCTGTGCGCCTGGCTTCGGCATTGGGGCGCCATGGCCCAGCCCTACCGGGAGCAGGTGCAGGGCCCCAATGAACAGGCGGTGCTGGTGCAAGCCTGGCCACGGTCGGTGCGCCGTCCGCAATGGACGGGCAAATGCGTTCTGGCGCTGGCGCCTGGCGAGGTCCCCCGCGAAACCCTGCAGGCCCGTGTGTGGGAAACCAGCGTGCCTGGCGTGCTGGCCGTGGGCCAGGCGCTGGGCATGGCCCAACAGGGCATTGCGCCGGGCGCGCGCCCTGACCTGTACGCCGCCGTTTCCCAGGTCCACGAGCCGATGGGGCTGAGCGTGCTCATCGTCGAGGACAACCCCATCAACAGAATCATCCTGCGAGAGCAACTGCAGGTGCTGGGCTGCGAGGTCCAGCAGGCCAGCAATGGACAGGACGCGCTGTCCATGCCCGGCCTGCTCGAATTCGACGCCGTTCTCACCGACCTGCACATGCCGCTGCTGGACGGCCTGGCCCTGGCGCGTGCGCTCAGAAAGCGTGGCTACGGCCGCCCGATCGTCGGGCTGACGGCCAATGCGCAGACGCAGACGCAGACGCAGACGCAAACGCAGGCGCAGGCGCAAGGGCAGGCGCAAGGGCAGGGCGACGGACTGCCGGCCGGCTTCGACAGCCTGCTGTGCAAGCCATTCACGTTGGCGGTGCTGCGCACCACCCTGAACCACATCAAGCAATGCAGGAACTGATCCCATGCTGTCGACATTCAAAGTACTCATTCTTGACGACCACGCCCTGTGCTGCGAGCACACGCGCAGCCTGCTCATGGAGGCGGGAATCGTGGACACGCACATTGCCTGCAACGCACGAGATGCCCTGCAAATGCTGCGCGATGGCGGATTCCACCTCGTCATTACCGACCTGAAAATGCCCGACATGGACGGCCTGCAGTTCATCAATGAACTGAGCCAGCGCGGCCTGCATCCCATGCTCGTCATATCCAGCTCCTGCTCGCGCCGGTTGATGACCAGTGTCAGTCTCATGGCCAAGGAGTCCGGCTTTTCCGTCGTCGGGATGTTTCAAAAGCCGTTCGGTGCGGACCATGTCCAGGTCCTGGCCAGCCAACTCAGGTCCTTGCGTGCCTACGAGAGGAAAAGCGCTCCAGGCATCAAGGAACGGCCGATTTTCGCCAAGGCACACCTGATCCAGGCGCTGGAGGAGAAAACCATACAGGCCTGGTTCCAGCCCAAGAAATCCCTGCTCACGGGGCACACCGTCGGTGTGGAAGCGCTGGCACGCTGGAACGATCGGCAGTTCGGCTTCATGATGCCGGGCTCGTTCATGTCCGCCATCCGGTTCCATGGCCTGGACCATGCCTTGCTGGTGCGGATGATGGAAGACGCCATGGCAGCGCACCTGGCCTGGCGCAGTTCGGGATATGTGATTCCCGTATCCGTCAACCTGCCGATACCGTTGCTGGACGACATCGGGCTGCCGGATGAGTTGCACGGCATGGCGGCCCGGTGCGGCATCGCTGCGGAGAACATCACGTTCGAGCTGCTGGAGGACCAGGCCGTCGGCATACCCGCCAACTACTACATGTGCGCGAGCCGCCTGCGGCTCAAAGGCTTTGGCCTGGCCCAGGATGACTACGGGCGGGGTTACAGCTCGATGTACAGCCTCATCTCCACGCCCTTCACCGAATTGAAGATCGACCGGGCCTTCGTGGCCGGCGCCGCGGGTGACGAGGTGCGCACTGCGGCCTTGACGTCGTCGGTGCAGCTGGGGCGGCAACTGGGCCTGACGGTGACGGCGGAAGGGGTGGAGACCACCCAGGACCTGGAGTTGCTGCGCAGCATCGGCTGCGATTGCGTGCAGGGATATCTGCTGTCCGCCGCGGTGCCCGCCAGCGAATTTGCCCTTATGCTGGCATCCGAACCCCGACACCAAGGCAACCCCACCTGACCCAAGCACGCAAGGCGTCCATGCCCGACTCCCCGTTCAGCAAGATCACACGCACCACACGCTGGCAGAACCGGGTACTGTTTGGAGTGCTTCCCCTTGCGATCTTCCTCATCGCCGTGCTGCTGTGGGGCTCTGAGAGGATCTTCGAGCAGGAGCAGGGCCGCCTGGCCTTGAACTTCTCCGCCATCGTCGGCTCGCTGGACGAGCAGGAGATCTTTCTTCGGCGGCTCAAGGGCCGCAACGAGTCCTGGAAAGCGCTGCCGGACCAGAGAGTAGCCACCATCGTCGACGTGCCCGCTCCTGCGCAGGCGGACTACCGCATGTTCCGTGGCCGCGAGGCCATCGGCGGCATTCCCTTTTCACTGCAATGCTCTGCGCGCGCGGCCTGCGACACGCTCCCGGACCGGCTTTTCTCGCTGGGCAGCTCCCTGGCCGCAGGCTATTCGTCCTTCTGGGCGGGCTCCTACTTCCCGGCAGCCGCTGCCTTCTTCACCAAGGAGAACGGGGCGATCAGCATCGGCGTGCCGGCCATCGACGTGCCCATCGGCAACGAGAGCGTCACGCAGGAAATGTTCGACAGCACGATTGCCGCCGTCAAGGCGCATCTGCGGGCCAGGGCCGCCGATGCCCGGCCGGGCGCCGGCTCCACGGCGCCGGCGCAGGAGATCGTCTGGTTCCGGTCGCCCCAGTTCCCGGAAAAGATGATCGGCATGGTCGCAGCCGGCTTTTCAAGCCATATCGATGCCGGCGACGAAGCCGCCACAAGCCCGATCTACGCCGCCATCCTTTTCAGCCGCCAGCGCATCAGCGCCATAGAAAGATCCATCCATACGCTGCCCAGGCATCTTTTCTGGCTGGAGCACCGGGATTTCGGCGTGCTCATGGGCACCGGCCCGGTGCCGCAGGTGGACGAGGCGGGGATGCGGTACACGCGCAATGGCCTGATCCTCAAGACCGAGGATGCCTCCGGCCGGTGGACCGGCTACTACCAGGTGGACTACGCCACCTTTTTCCAGGGCAGGCTGTTCGCCCCTTCTGCCGGCCTGGTCCTGGCCCTGCTGCTGAGCCTGCTGGCCGGTATCGCCTATACCCGCTGGTTCAACCGCAAGGTGATTGCGCCTGCCCAGGAAGCGCAGCGGGTCATCGTCGAGAGCAATCAATTCAACAGGACGCTGATCGAAACCGCCCCCGTGGCTGTCTGCCTTGTGGCCTACGGCAGTGGAAAGATCATCTTCAGCAACTCGCTGGTGCAGGAGTGGCTGCACTCGGCCGATGGCTACCTGCGCCCCGGCTCGCCGGAAAACAGGGCAGCGCTGGATGAAATTGTCCACGCCAGGGCCGCAGGAACCATGGAGCAACTGGTCACCGCGCAGGGCCGAACGCTTTACGTGGCCTACGCGCCCACCCGCTACCTGGGCCAGGATGTGACGCTGTGCGTGTTTGCCGACGTCAGTGCGCGCGCAGAAATCGAGAGCAATCTGGAGCGGGCAAGAATCGCGGCGGACGAGGCCAACGAGGCCAAGTCCACCTTTCTGGCGACCATGAGCCACGAGATCCGCACGCCGCTGTATGGCGCGCTGGGCACGCTGGAGCTGCTGGGCCTGACCGAGCTCACGCAGCTGCAGCGCAAGTATGTGGACCGTATCGAAGCTTCCTCGTCCATCTTGCTGCAGATCATCAGCGACATCCTGGACACCAGCAAGATCGAGGCGGGCCAGTTGCAACTGGAAAAGGCCCCGTTCAATCCCCGGGAGCTGGTGCAAAACTGCACCAGCTCCTATGCCGCCATGGCGCAGCAAAACGGCCTGCTGCTGTTTTCCTGCGTGGACGCGCAGGTGCCCGAGTCGGTGCTGGGCGATGCGGTGCGCATCCGCCAGATCCTGGGCAATCTCATCAGCAATGCCATCAAGTTCACGGAGGCCGGCCATGTGATCGTCCGCCTGCGCAGCGTGCCGAGCACGGCCTCCCAGGTCCGGCTGGTGTTCGAGGTCTGCGACACGGGCGTGGGCATAGAAAAATCCCTGCATGGCGAGCTTTTCACGCCCTTTTATCTCGTCAAGAACAGCAGCCGCACGGCCCGTGGAGCGGGCCTGGGCCTGTCCATCTGCTGGAGCCTGGCCCGGATGATGTCCAGCTCCATCGAGGTCTGGAGCGAGCCCGGCCTGGGCAGCCGGTTCTGGTTCGAGCTGGGGCTGGAGACCGTCGCGCAGGAGGAGGAGGCGCCCGAGCTCAAGGGTGCCCGGATCGCGGTGCGCACTCCCCACCCCGAGCTGACGGACAACATCTGTGCCTGGCTGCAGCGCTGGGGCGGCCAGGCCCGCGTGGCGGGCGCCGCTCCGGTGGCCGCAGACAAGGATGAGCTGCTGCTGGACGTCCTGTTGCCGGCGGACAGCCCCGCGCCCGGATGGATGGGGCCGCACCTGAACCTTTCCTCGCCGGACAACCGGGGCATCGACGGGCACAACGTTCTGAGCATCGGCTTGGGCATTGCGCAAGTGCTCGGCGGCGCACAGCGCTCGGCCGGCTCCGGCTCCGATCTGCCCCTGTTCGACCTGCGCGTGCTGGTCGCCGAGGACAATCCCGTCAACCAGGTGACGCTGCGCGGCCAGCTCGAGAGCCTGGGCTGCGAAGTCACGGTCGCCGACGATGGGGAGGAGGCGCTGGCGCTGTGGGACATCAGCCCGCACGATCTGGTGCTGACGGACGTGAACATGCCCTACCTCAACGGCTACGAACTGGCGGAGCGGCTGCGTGCGGAGGGCGTTGCCTGCCCCATCGTCGGCGTGACCGCCAATGCCATGCTGGACGAGGAAAACCGCTGCCTGAATGCCGGCATGAATGCCTGGCTGGTCAAGCCCATCCCGTTGCGCACGCTGGTTCGCACCCTGGAGAAATTCGCGCCGAAAAAGCGGCTCCGTCCGGCGCCTGCGCAGGCCGATACCCCGGTGGGGGATACCCCGCAGCCTGCGGCCCTGTCGGAGCCCAACGTGCTGCAGACGCACCGGCAGGTCTTCGTGCAGTGCATGAACGACGACATCGCAATGCTGGCCCGTGGCCTGGATGAGCGCCGGCCCGACCTGGCCGCGCAGGCGCTGCATCGCATGCGCGGCGCCTTGTTGCTGGCCAGGATGCACGAGCTTGCCGCCCGCACCCAGTCGCTGGAGGACCAGCTTCCGAACGGCACCCGGGAGCCCGGCCTGCAGGCCGCGCTGTCAGTCCTGCTCGACGACCTCTTGGCCGACCTTCGCGCCATGATGGCGCAATTGCCCCAGCCCTAACCCTTTGCTTGCGATCCCATGAAACTGAAACTGCGCATTGCTGTCGTGGACGACCACGCCGTGGTCCTGCTTGGCGTCAAGGACTTCCTGGAGCAGGACCCCAATCTCCAGGTCGTGGCCACGTTCAGCACGCCATCGTCCTTGATGCAATACGCCAGATCGAACCCGCTGGACGTGGTTCTGACGGACTACTCCATGCCGGGCGACGATGTCTATGGCGATGGCCTGCGCTACGTGGACTATCTGATACGCCACTTCCCGGACATCAAGGTGCTGGTGCTGACGACCGTCTCCAACCCCATGATCATCTCGGCCCTGTATGACGCCGGCGTCGCCGGTGTGCTGCTCAAGGAAGAGCCGCTCACCCAGATCATGGCGGCGCTGCAGTGTGTCCGCCTCAATGCCCGCTACTATTCGCCCTCATTCCAGGCCGACACGCCCAGGCAGGAACGGTCCGTTTTCCTGGCCGAGCGCGCCAACAGCCTCTCGCCGCGCGAGTTCGAAGTCCTCAGGCATTTCGCCAATGGTGAGTCCATCACCGAAATCGCCGCACGGCTGCGGCGCAGCGTCAAGACCGTCAGCCTCCAGAAGAACTCCGCCATGCGCAAGCTGAACGTGGACAGCAACCAGGACCTGGCGGCCTTCTGCGCCGAGCACCATCTCTTCGACTGACCGGCCTGCGGGCTACACAAGCCGGTCATCCTTCCAGCGCCTGGCCTTGCGCCGGACCGCCGTCCTCGATGTCCCCCTCACCCAGGGGATAGTACGGTTCGGACGACATCAGGCGAAACCCCAGAAGTGCCCCGCGCCGGCTTGTCTTCATCGCCAGGGGCGCCTGGCAATGCACGCAGCCATAGTTCACGAAATTGGCGTCCTGCTCCAGTGAATAAAAGCGGAACCTCAGTCCGGGGTGGGGCGTTGACAGGCTCGTATTGCTCAGCAATTCGTAGCACGGGTCGCACAGTTTCTGGGACGTTCTCTTTGGCTGCATTTCTGGAAAAAACGGATCGATATACCGCTTTCCAGTCTTGCCCGGCCTTGCGCAGCCAAGGTTAAGACGATTCTTATTGCCGCACGGCGCGCATCAACGCGGCTGCTGCTGCGTCGTGCAGTGGATGCCGCCACCCCCGGCGGCAATCGCATCGATGTCCAGCTGCACCACCTCGCGGCGGGGAAACAGCTCGCGCAGCAGGGAGCGGGCGTTGGCGTCCGCGCGGGCATCGCCAAACTGCGGGGCGATCACGGCGCCGTTGCACACATAGAAATTGATGTAGCCGGCCGCGAACTCCCTGGACTCCAGCTTGCTGCGCACCGACGAGGGGCCCTTGAGCACCTGCACGTCGAGCTTGCGGCCGCGCGCATCGGTGGCCTGGCGCAGTATGTCCAGGTGGCGCCGCGTGACGGCGTAGTCGTAGGAGTCCGGGTCGTCGTCCAGGCCCGCCACCACCACGCCGGGCGAGGCAAAGCGCGCATAGAAGTCGGTGTGCCCGTCCGTGATGTCGCGGCCTGCAATGCCGGGCAGCCAGATGATCTTGCGCAGGCCCAGCAGGCGCTTGAGTTCGGCCTCGCAGGCGCTTTTCGACAGGCCCGGATTGCGGTTGGGGTTGAGCACGCAGCTTTCGGTGATGAGGGCCGTGCCCTGGCCGTCCACCTCGATGCCGCCGCCCTCCAGCACCAGCGCGGTCTCCAGGTAGCGCACGTTGGCGGCTTCGGTGACAAAGCCTGCCACCTCGGCATCGTTGTCATGCGCCTGCTTGTCGCCCCAGCCGTTGAAGTTGAAATCCACGCCCGCCAGTTCGCCCTTGCTGCTGCCAGTGCCGCTGCCCAGCTTGCGCACGAAGACCGGCCCGGTGTCGCGCATCCAGAGGTCATCCACGGGCTGCACATGCAGCTTGACGCGGTTGCCGCACAGGCGCGCGGCCAGGTCGTAGTCGCGCTCGCGCACCAGCATGTTCACGGGCTCGAAGGCGGCAATGGTGCGCGCAATGCCGGCCAGGTGCTCGCGTGCGGGCTCCAGCAGGCGGCGGCCCCAGACCCTCTCGCTGGGGCCGAAGGACATCCAGGTGGACTGGTGCGGCTCGCCCTCGTCGGGCATGTGCCAGGTCGCCAGGCTGTCCGGGTCCTGGCGGCTGCCTTCGGCACGGGCTGCCGTGGAGCGGGCAGCGGCGGTGCCGGCCAGGACCGCCACGGGCGACAGGCCCAGGCAGTTCAGCAGGCAGCGGCGGGAAAGGGCGTAAAGCATGGTGTCTTCAGCAGGTGCTTGGGGGAATGCTGCGATTGTCCGAGCCCGTATTCATTCTGAAAATTGATATCTTTTGCCGTAATCAATCAACCCAGCTCATGCTTTGGCAAGCGGCACCGCCTGCTCCACAAGGTAGTCAAACACCTCGCGCACCAGCGCCATGCGCGGCTCGCCCTCGATGCGCGACATCCACAGGCGGCCCAGCGCAAAGGGTGGAATGCCTTCCACCAACTGCAACCGGCCCGTGCCCAGTGCCTCGTCCGCCAGCAGGCGCGACACCACGGCGCAGCCACGACCGCGCAGCGCCGCGTCCAGCAGCAGGCGTGCGTCGTCGTAGATGGCGGTCTTGCGCAGCCGGCCCAGGTGCTGGCGGATGAAGGGGCCGGTGCGGTCGCTGGTCAGGTCTTCCTCCAGGCACAGCAGGCCGTCGCCTGTGTGCGGCCCGGGCGCGCGCACGGCCACCAGCTCGTCGGCCAGCAGCGGCACCTGCAGCACATCGGTCTGCCGCAGCGGCTCGCGGGTGATGGCGATGTCCACATCCAGCTCGTCGAT
Source organism: Delftia sp. JD2 (assembly GCF_001682645.1). Classification (NCBI taxonomy): domain Bacteria; kingdom Pseudomonadati; phylum Pseudomonadota; class Betaproteobacteria; order Burkholderiales; family Comamonadaceae; genus Delftia; species Delftia sp. JD2. Next base: position 21,089 of record NZ_LFJT01000011.1, on the reverse strand, counting down.
GTAGCGCGCCGTCTCGTCGGTGGAGATGATGGGGCACAGCTGGGGGTGGCGCTGCAGCAGGCCGTCCAGGCGCGGCTGCAGCCAGCCGCTGGCCACGGGGGCGGGGCAGACGACGGTGACCAGGCTGTCGTCCATGTAGGTCTCTATGCGGCTGAGCCCGTGGCGGATCTGGTCCAGCGACTTGCCCACGCTGTCCAGCAGCAGCCGGCCCGCCACCGTCAGCTCCACGCCGCGCCCCTTGCGGCGGAACAGCGGCTGGCCCAACTGCTGCTCCAGCTGCGCAATCTGGTGGCTCACGGCGGATTGGGAAACGCACAGCTCCTCTGCCGCGCGCGAGTAATTGCCCAGGCGGGCTGCGGCCTCGAAGCCGATCAGGAACCGGAAGGAGGGGAGGCGGGCATTGGACATGGGACACGGCAGACAAAGCGGTGGAACCGGAATTGTCGACGCACCCAGCCGAAGCCGGGCGCGATGGCCGGACGCTGCCGTTGCAACACTTGGTTACTTCCTTGACCCATCTCAAATCCCGCATGCGGCAGCGTCGATACGCTTCGGCCCATGAATCACCAGGGCTTGACTTTGGTCAGCATGGCTTGGCACGCAGGCATTCCCCGCCTGTGCGCGCACAACAGCGGCGCACAACGCCGCACAGGAGATGCATCAATGCACATCGGTCAACGTTTCTGGCGCCGCCAAGGATTGGGCGCAAAGCTGTCACTCACCAATTTTGTCTGGGTCGCCGCCATCCTGGCGCTGCTGGTGCTGGGCATTGCCTGGGATGTGAGCAAGTCCCTGCAGAAAAAAATGCACAACGAGATGCAGCAGGGCGTCCAGATGCTGCACAACTTCGTCGAGTCCACCGACAAGGAGCTGCGCCAGCGCACCCAGTTCCTGGCCGATAGCCTGGCGCGCAGCCTGCAGGGAACGCTCAGCCTGGACACCAGCGGCGGCGAACCCGTGCTGAGCCTGGACGGCCAGCCGCTCAACGGCAACGATGCGCATCTGCAGGCCTTCACGCGCAGCACCGGCGCCGTGGCCACCGTGTTTGCGGCCCAGGGGCAGGGCGACTTCGTGCGCATTGCCACCACGCTCAAAAACGAGAAAGGCGACCAGAGCACGGCCGTGCTGGGCAGCCGGCTGGACCGCGCCCATCCCGCCTATGCCGCCATCCAGGCCGGCCAAAGCTACATGGGCCTGGCCCACCTGTTCGGCCGCCAGTACATGACGCAATACCGCCCGCTCAAGGACGCCTCCGGCGCCACCGTGGGCATCGCCTTCGTGGGCCAGGACTTCTCGCAACTGCTGGAGCACTTCAAGGACTCCATCCGCGCGCTCAAGGTGGGCCAGACCGGCTACTACTACGTGCTCAATGCCGAAGACGGACCCCAGCGCGGGCAACTGGTCGTGCATCCCGCCCTGGAAGGCCAGAACATGAGCGATTCCAAGGACGGCGATGGCCGCTTCTTCATCCGCGACATGCTGGACCGCAAGCAGGGCAGCATGGCCTATCCCTGGACCAATCCGGGCGAAACCCAGGCCCGCGACAAGCTGGTCGTCTTCAGCCAGTACGCACCCTGGAACTGGGTCATTGCCACCAGCGCCTACGTGGACGAAGCCGTGTCCGAGACCCGCAGCCTGGTCCTGCAGTTCGCCCTCATGGGCCTGGGCGCCGTGCTGCTGCTGTCGGCAGCATGGTTCTGGCTCATCCGCCGCATGATCGTGCGCCCCTTGAAGCAGGCCAGCCACATGGCCTACGCCATTGCCGATGGCGACCTGACCGTGCGCATCGCCAGCGACCGCCAGGATGAAATCGGCCACCTGCTGGAAGCCATGAACACCACTAGCACGGGCCTGACGCGCGTGGTCGGCAGCGTGAACGAACAGGCCCACAGCGTGGCCCTGGCCAGCGCGGAAATCGCCCAGGGCAACCAGGACCTGGCCGCCCGCACCGAAAGCGAAGCCAGCGCGCTGGAGCAGACCGCCGCCGCCATGGAAGAGCTGGGCTCCACCGTGGCCCACAACGCAGACCACGCGCAATCGGCCGACCGCATCACGCGCGAAGCCCAGCGCGTCGTCACCGAAGGCGGGCAGGCCGTGCGCAAGGTCGTGCAGACCATGCAGGGCATAGACGCCAGCAGCAAGAAAATCGCCGACATCATCGGCGTCATCGACTCCATTGCCTTCCAGACCAACATCCTCGCCCTCAACGCCGCCGTGGAAGCAGCCCGTGCGGGTGAGCATGGCCGGGGCTTTGCCGTGGTCGCCGAGGAAGTGCGCGCCCTGGCAGGCCGCAGCGCCGAGGCCGCCAAGGAAATCAAGCAGCTCATCAGCCACAGCGTCGCCGAAATCCACACCGGCAACCAGGAGGCCGCGTTTGCCGGGGAAACCATGGAACAGGCCATGGAGGAAATCCGCAAGGTCACCCAGCTCATCTCGGACATCAGCCACGCCAGCGCCGAGCAGAACAGCGGCGTCGCCCAGGTGGCCGAGGCCATCACCCACATCGACCAGACCACGCAGAAAAACGCCGCCCTGGTCGAAGAAATGGCCGGCGCCGCCGCAGGCCTGCGCCACCAGTCCGATCAACTGGTGCGCGTGGTCTCGGTCTTCAGGCTGCCGGGCGGCAGCGGTGCGCCGCCGCAGACTGCGGCCCGCGCAGCGAGCGCCACGCAAACAACCAGCGACGCAATCCACCGTGCCCCGGCGCTGGCGCCCAGCGCTGCCGCGGCCAAGCCCGCAGCCCCGGCGGCCCCGGCAAAAACGGCCGCCGCCAAGCCCGTCGCCATGGCCTCCACGGCCGATGACGACTGGGACAGCTTCTGAGAGCCACCGCGTGAGGCCAGGGGAGCCTGGTGCCCCTGGTGCCCCTGAAGCCCCTGGCTCCAGCGGCCCGCCCTCTCAGGCCCGCGGCGCTCTGGCATGCTCTGCAGCCACTCCATGAGCCGGTTGAATCCCATTGACGCCCCTTGAATACATCGATCGCGCCCTGGCGCTGGTGGCCCAACGTGCCCTGGCCCTGCCAGGTCACGATGTCTTCCAGCACCTGGCGCAACAGCTGCAATACGTGCGTGCGGTGCTGCTGGACCGGGGCCTGGATCGCTCCTGGCTGCACCAGATCACCATCGGCAGCGTTGCGGTGAAGGAGTTCGACGAGACCGATCCAGAGCTTGCCGGGGCCCTGAAGCATGCGCACCACGTGGCCGTGCAGACCGCGCGCGGGCTGAAGATCGATTTGCCCTGAGCGCCCCCAGCACAGGAAATGGCGGGGGCAGTTTGGCGCTACGCCAGCGGAGTCTCGAAGGCCACCCGGCCCAGGCGGCTCTTGGCGATGTAGCTGTTGCCGCTGATCTCGGCGGTCTTGAAATAGTCGCGGCGGTCAATGAAGCCGGGCACATCGCTCATCCACAGCCTTTGCGGGGTGCTCTGGCCTGCCCTGGTCACTTCGCAATACCAGGCTTCACCCACTGCGGAATCAAGGCGCCGGAACACTTCCACCCGGGACTTTCTGTCCTTGCTGCGCTTGCCCAGCTTCTTGATGGGCAGCGTCAGCTGGAATTGGCGCTGCACCACCGCATCCGCTGCCGCGTTGATGGCCTGCACGGCTTGCGGGTTCGGTCCCTTGCGGTTGGCGATGTCCATCAGGCACTCGCGCAGGAGCTCCAGCAACTGCTGGTTCTGGGCAGTGCGGTCCTGCGCCAGAAAATGCGCAAAGTCGAAATCCTCAACAAAAACCGCAGTCACTCCAAGAACGTTGTCGAACGCCTCCGCTTCGCCCTGGGGGCCAAGAACCACGGCAATCTTGCTGCTGCCATTGATCTCAACCGCAGGCAGCAGGGCCATGAACATCTCGGTGATGGGGTGGGTCAGGCGGCGAATGTACACACCATCAGGCAGCGCGGCCAGGTCACTTTCGTGCAGGGTGAGCAGGTTCAATTTCATGGGAGTCTCGCTATATGCGCCATTGTCCCTGCCCGAGTCACTGCTCGGTTCACTGCCCGGCCAGCCGCTGGCCACTCCTGGGGCAAAGGAGTGGCATTTGACGCCCGCGTCAGTCGTGCCGCGCCATCAGGTCACGGCGGCGGCGCTCGTAGTAATGCCGCTGGCACTCGGCCGCCTCCTGCCAGGCCTGCCTGTCGATGGCCTCCTGCACATGGTCCGGCAGCGGCCGGGGCGCAGCCGCAGTCGCCAGCATGGCCTCCATGCCCTCCAGCGGCGCAAAGCCCAGGCAGGGCAGCTCGAACGGCAGCATGGGCTCCTGCGCATTGGCAAGAATGGCCCCCAGCGCCCAACGTGCCATGCGGTCAAAGAAGCCGTCAGGGTGCCCATGGTTCCAGTACCGCGCCATCTCCGGCCCCGCAAACCGCATGGCGTCATAGGCATGCCTGGGGTTGTGGCGCGCCAGCTCCACCACCTCGCTGAACCAGATCTCTCCAATCCCGTAGTGCTCATGCCCGCTGTTCACGCGCGGCGGCACAAACCACTGAATGCGCTCGCCCTTCGCATTGCGCCGTGTGAAAGACAGGTCATCGCAGGTGCGGATGCGGCGCAAGACCTTGGGCGCAGGCCCCGGGATCAGGCTCTGGGGCGGGTGCATGGCATCGTGCCCGGGCCGGGTCTTGCGCTTCGTTTTGCTGACTTTGGCCGATGCATCCATGCTGGCCAGGACCCTGTCCTTCACCCAGCGCCTGAAGCGCTTTGCCTCAGGTGAGGGGCTGGCCTGTATCAGTGCATGCAGACCCTCCACGCTGATGGCCACCACAGCTTCGCGCCTGGGCTTGCGGCCGGGTTCGCTGGCAAGGCGGACGGTGCAGCGCTGGTCCTCGTCGAGTTGGCCCGTAGCCACCTTGTGGCGGGAGATTCCCAGGGCGGTGCACACATCCTTGGCAAGGAACCAGGTCACGCCGTTCTTGGAGAACGTGCGGATCGGGATGTCGCCGAAGTGGAGGGTTTGGGGGGTGATGTCGTCTGCGGGGACGGCACGGGAGGGGGATCGCAAAGCCATGAATGGCCTCCTATGTCAACACGGTCATAGGGTTGCCCGTCTGTCTTTGCCGCAATGGCTTTATGCAGCGGCGGGCAGCCCGGCCATAAACAAGACTTGCCCTGGATTGCAGGGCAAGACAAAGCGTATGGGCGAAATGCCACTGACTTTCGGGAGTGACTTCCGCCTATGAAGGTGTGTTGAGCACCGGGGGGATCGTAGCAGGTGTGGGCGTGCTGAAGCTGCCAAAGCGGTTGCGTAGGCGTGCTGGTTGAAGGGTGCAGGGACGTGTTGAATGAGGGGCTTTGCAGCGAATTGCGAGGGCAACGTCACCTGTTTTGCTTTCTTTGCAGATCAGTTGTTCAAGGCCTGTGTGTCAGCAGTAGGCCACCGCAGACGTTTGAACGACGGCTTCATGCTGGGAGCCGCCGGTCGAGTCAAACTAAACGATTGGCAGCGATCTTATTAGTTCTGTCATCGGCACAACCGATCTTCGATACCAGAAGGGATGCGTAAAGCGTGCAGTCGGAACTTTCGGCCTCTTGCAGAAGGCAATTGCCTTAGGTCGATGCCAAGTGAGTGCCTATGGCTAAAAATTTCACCCCGGATATAGTCATCGTAAACGGAACAAAAATGGAGGACGGATGACACTCAGTGACTTCTGGAACGGGACGAAGCACCGGGTTCGAGCCGAACGACTAGAGCAAGAGCTGAAGGCTTCCCAGTCGTCTGCCGAAGAACTTCGAAAGCGCTGTGAGGTGCTGGAGGGCCAACTGCAGGAAAGCGGCCTACTGAGTCTGGGTGAAATCAAAGGCTTAGTAAAAATGGAAGAAGACCGGCTTGCACAGACCAAGGCGCATGTGGCAGCCGCCCAAGCCGAAGTGGACGCCGCCTTTCGAAATTTGAAGGACATCCAGAAGGAAATCCTGGTTGCAGAGGAGACGGTGGAGCTCGAATCGTTCGCGCTGTACGTGCCCAAGTATCAATTCACCAACAGCGCCGACTACAAGAGCCGTCTGGATGCAATCCGTGAGGAGCAAAAAGAGTCGGCCCGGAGATTGAGCAAGGAAGTCGAAAGTTGGGACCACACGGGGGTCACGCTGACAAAGACGGAGTGGAAACAGTTGCGCAAGGATGTCTTAAAGCTCTCGCTGCGCGCATTCAACAGCGAGTGTGAGAACTGCATCGACAACGTCAAGTTCAATAACTTCGACCGCATGGAAGAACGTATCCGCCGGTCTTTCGACGTCTGCAACAAACTGCTCAAGCGGACTGAGTGCTGGTGGACGGAAGTGGTCCTTCAGCGCAAGTTGGCAGAGCTGCACCTGGCTCACGAATTCCAAGTGAAGCGCGCCGAGGAGAAAGAGATGGCGCGCCAGGCTCGCGAGGACCAGCGTGAGCAGGAAAAGCTGGAGCGCGAAATCCGCGAGGTGCGGGTCAAGATCGACAAGGAGCGTCGGCACTTTGCCAGTGCAATTCAGAAGCTACAACTTCGGTTGGCAAGCGCCCAGAACGAGCAAGAGCGTGAAGACTTGCAGGCACGCCTCTCTGAAGTGGTGCAGCAAAACCTGGCGCTTGACGAAGAAGAGCGAGTCTTGGATTACCGCGAGCAGAACGCTCGAGCCGGCTACGTATACGTGATCTCGAACATCGGCGCGTTCGGCGAAGGGATCTACAAGATTGGAATGACCCGACGTCTGGAGCCCATGGATCGAGTCGACGAACTAGGCGATGCCTCTGTGCCATTTCGGTTCGATGTGCACGCCCTGGTGTTCTCCAACAACGCACCGGCACTCGAGGCAAAGTTGCACGCGCACTTTGCATTAGGGCGCATGAATAAGGTCAACGGGCGCAAAGAGTTCTTCCGCGCCGACCTCAAAGAGATCGAAGCGGTGATCCGGGCGAACTACGACGCAGTGGTAGAAGTTGAGCATGTGGCGGCGGCAGAGCAGTACCGCGAGAGCCTTCGGATGGTCATGCCGGCAGAGTCCATTCAAGCGGCGGAACTGGCTGTGGCCGCAGACGCGCAGGGGTGATCTTTTGGTTGTCAGCGGAGTCGATGATTCAGGGCGCGATTTTTTCGAAGATAAAGCGCCTCGCGCGCAGCAGGCTGGTGAACCTTCTGATCGCTGCGCTGATTGACCGCTCGTTGCCAGCGAGCGTGAATACGCCTGTCGGCATCGACATATGGCTCACGCTGCAGGGCAGTCGGCGACCGAGGTGCTGCGAATGACTTCAACGGGCTAATCTGCGACCGCCGCGAGGGCTACGAAGGGAGGCTGCCGACCTCGCTGATGCGAGATGCAGGGCCCAAGGTGTCGCGCTGACCGGCATGCGTTCCGGCTGAGGATGCAGTCGTGAGCTGATTAAGGACATGAAGTAGCCATTTCATCACTGGTCTTTGGCGGCTCACAAAGATCTTCAATCTCGAAATTTTTTTGATGTCTAAAAAGATCGGATGCGATTGCTTATACGCATAATTGCGGATAAATTAAATATTTTAGTGGTAGGGGTATTTTAAAATTCCTTCTCAAATTGTTTTTACCTTACAAGGATTAGAAAGTGAACGAAAAAAAAGAGTTGAAATTTAAATATAAAAAACCGTCGACCAAAGAAGAGTACTTGGCTGCAATTTATGAAGAGATTTCTGAGAACGAAAAATCAAATGGCGGGATTAGTACATTGAAGACCTATGTGTATGAAATACTTGAAAGGCAGAAGAACGAAGACTGGAAAAGAAAAACTTCGACGGAAAAAAAAGATCTCGAGCTTAGCTGGTCGCTTGGTTTATTGGCATTTGTGGCATTTGTGCTAATTTTCAACGGTATTAAAGAGAACCATGAATTTGGTTGGTTGCACAAGAATAGTTTTACTATTAAGATTTGGGGTATTGCTCTAGCGACACTGTATATTGGGATTTCAACTGAAAGAATTTCAATTTTTCGCAATCTGTGGCAGTTTGGGATTTCGAAGCTAGTTGCATCAATTGCAGTTTCAGGTTTAATTGTATTTTCTACAGGGAAGGCGGCAGGCTCTATAAATTCTGTTTTTGGTGTTGATGCATCTGCATTTCCATTTACTTTGACATTTACAGCGGGTTTGTTTTTCTTTTATTACGTGCTCCCATTTTTAGCTTTAGTGGGAGTCATTGCGGTATTTTTTGCATTTGATGCTGCTGGATATATTTATTCTAAGTTCAACGATGAATGGAATTACAAATTACCACCCGTTCACTCATTTGTTTTTCCAATAATGGCAACTATAGTATTAGTGGTCTTTTGGGATTGGTCAAAAAATCATCTAAGCGAGGAGGTTTTGCCATCGAAGATATACAAGCTGGCTCACACACTGGACTTCAATGGTAAAAACGAATGCGCCAATATCAAGCCTGATGTGCCGGTTGTTTACCTGGGGTCAGCACAATCAATAGTGCTGGCAGATTTAAAGGCTGCAAGGGTAGAGGACCTAAAGTCATTTTTTGAAAGAGAGGTTGAGGTTCCTGAAAAATTTTACCGATTAAGCTGTGAATTTAAAAATCATCAAAGCAAATAAATATAACAAGTTCGTTTACAAGATGCCAAAAAGCGAGACCCTTCATCAACTTGGCAAAAGTGTCAGCCTGTTTTGGCCGTCTATTTCTACCGATGAATATGCAATCTCCATTTATCTTCGCGAGCTCTTATTCCTTGGGTATTTGGTATTGCACAGGCTTCGCACGCGGATGGTAGTGGTGCTGTTGAGGTAGTTATGTCTATTTTGGGGTTAAATTAATTATTTAAATAGTCCGCCCTGAACAAACCGCAAGCCGTTGATTTGGTGAAGAAGGCTTGGAGACGCTGCAGGACAGGGGTCGACAGCACCTGGTCAGGGCGGCCCGGGACCACGGCCTGCAGCTGCGCCAGAGCTACATCTGTGTGGTACCACGACTGGCCAAGCGGATCGGACGCTACGCGCCCGCCAAGCAGTTCAAGCGCATGAAGAAGTCCGTGCGTACGCTGCGAACCCGTGTCGGCTTCGTGCACCGCGAGGTGGCTCGCCAATTGCACATGCTGCCCCAAGCCGCCAAAGCCAAGGTCCAGGATCTGCTGCAGCGCACTGGCCGCATCCTGAGACAGCGCACGAAGGACAAGAACAAGTTGTACGCCCTGCACGCGTGCGAAGTGGAATGCTTCAGCAAGGACAAAGCCCGTACGCCGTATGAGTTCAGCGTGAAGGTCAGCATCGCCATTACCTTGAAAGAGGGCTTGGTGGTGGGCATGCGCTCCATGCCGGGCAACCCGTTCGACGGCCACACGCTGGCCGAGGCGCTGGAACAGGTGGGCATCTTCGCCGGAACGGACAAACGGCCCGCAGCAGCCATCGTGGACAAGGGCTATCGGGATGTGGACATCGACGGTGCGCGCATCCTGCGCTCAGGTAGATACGGGGCTTCACCAAAACCCTCAAGGCCATGATAAAGCGAAGAAGCGCCATCGAGGCGGCCATTGGGCACATGAAAATGGACGGGCGCTTGGAACGCAATCCGCTCAAGGGCGCGCTGGGAGATGCGTTGTACGCGGTGATGTGCGGCGCCGGGCATAACCTGCGTCTGATCCTGGCCGCGCTGCGGGCTATAAGTGACTTCTGTGGCTGAGAGCGGTACTCTCCGAATCGCCAAGAGCACGCGCTGCAGCCTATAAGGCTGCCGCTATAGTACGCCGCATGACAAACACACGGCTTTCAAGGGCGCTCTGCAAGGTGGTAGGCGACGTCATCCAAGGAACGGGAGGGCACGCCACGCTTGATGCTTTGTTTTCGAGCTCTGGCGCCCCAGGCGAACCGCCTGCATTGGCACACCACTCAAAATGGAAGGAGTGGTTGTTTCGAGCCGGTCAGGACCCAAACTCGGATAGCCTGCAGATTCTTGGCAATGTGCTTGAAGAGTATATGGACACGAGGCCTGTACTCCAGGCAGAAGTCGAGTCTTGGAAAGAAGCTAGGGCAAGAATCGAGGCCGTCCTGGCTGAAGACGGACTTCGCTATTATCGACATGGACGAGTTCTACCGGTCGGGCGTGCCGTTGATATCGATGAGTTCGGGCAATTAGCGGCGCGGATGGTTCCTGCTAAGCCTAGCACCGTTGATGAGGTAGTGAAAGTCGTCATTCAAGGCCTCCGCCGTGCAATGCACCCACTCACTTATCGACGAAAGGGTGCGGAAACAATGCACTTCGTCAACGAGTACGATGTTCAAGATCTGCTTCATGCCCTGCTTCGACCTTGGGTAGTGGACGTGCGAGCTGAAGAATACACACCGAGCTATGCGGGAAGGAGCACGCGCATGGATTTCTTCCTTCCGGCGCACGACCTTGTCATTGAGACCAAATGCGTGCGGGACAGGTCACATGCAAAGGCGGTCGGCGATGAGCTTGTGCTCGATATTGCGCACTACGCAATACACCCGGGCTGCAAGAAACTTTGGTGCGTGGTCTACGATCCAGAGCACTACCTCACGAATTCAGCAGGTCTGAAAGATTTAGAGGGTGATCACAAAAAAAGCGACCGTAGCGTCAACGTCAAGGTTTTCATCGTGCATAAGTGAACAGCCAAACGCAATAGCCGATTGGCAACTACCTGAGGTTTGAAGACGAGGATTTCAATATACGCGTTGATGCAAATGGAACGGAGCTAGCAAAGGTCTCTTCCGGTCCACAGCGGCCTGTAGGCAGCATCGGTCCAAGGTCAGCAATCGCTGCGTGGGCACCCGTAGGTACTAGAAAAACGTCTGTACCGGGTCGGCTTGTGACAGTCGAGCCATTCTCGGTGAGATCCACGTGCCGCACGTTGCGGTTGCTGGCCGCGCTGTTGGGCTGCACGCGTCCGATGTGGTCGCGCTGATGCGGAATGTGTGACCACCAAGTACCCGCCAATGAAGATGCCCAGAGGCGTATGGGCAATCTTTTGCATCTGCGGTTTAGAACATTGTTGTAATTTCGTTGGACTGAGCGTGGACGCGAATGCTCTTTGCGTACACTGGCGGATCACTCCATTCCATTGGGCTAGCGATGATTGGTGTGATAACCATGAGTGCCATGCCTTTTGGAGGGTCTGCAACGAAATCAAGATCCTGTATCCCATCTTCTGGGAAATTGATGTACTACCTTGGTTCAAGTCGAGCATTTGTCCATCCGGATGTGGATACTGATCCGGCAACTTCGATGACGTATTGAGGTGGATTGGGTTTTACATCTGCAGTTGTGACTGACATTACGGGCTTGCTCATGTCTTCTCCTGTCAAGTGGTTTGGCTTTAATGCCGGGAACGACAGGGAGGATTACTCCCTGATTTTTGATGCCAGTGTTTCTGCAAAGGGTAAATACACTTCTCCAAAGTTGAATAGGGGTATCCCTAGTGGTGTAGCAACAACCGCGATCCTGACTGCACTTCAGAGCATCGGCTGGAGGCGAGATGCTGTTGGTGCGCACGTCGCCAAATAGCCCGATCGGTGAGGTAGCGAAAGATGATAATGTTTTCTCAAAAAGAACATCCACGGAAGGCATTGGGCTGATCGGTCTTTGTTGGATGTGCGCCAACAAAAATTTGGCAAAGTTCTTTGCGGAGTTGCAGTGGAGGGAAGTAACAGCTACTATGCACAACACCAATTTAAAGGAGATTCCTCATGAACCTTAAGCCGGGACCAAAACCGATTGCAAAATCGACGGGCAAGCCTGACCAACGTCGCCGTGATAACAAGGAGACTCCTGGAAATAATCCTGCTCTGAAGCCTGCAGTACCAAAAAAGAAGTGAGGCATGCCCTGGTCACAAGTTGCGATCGGCGCCAATAGATGGCGGTGTGTGATTCATACATGAGCAGCGGAAGATTAATTCCCATCTAGGACATTATCGCCAACTGCATGGTGGTGATAATGTCTATTTTAATTTCGCGGCCCCATTGTAGTACGTACTGTTCTAAGCTATGCACCACGATAGCGAGGCGCTGGCGGTCTTGGTAATCGGATTACCGCCATGCGGCTGTGATCGAAAGCTGACGATGCGGGCGGGAGCGGCAGCAATGGGGGATTGGCGCCTGTGGACAAGGGCATGCCAGCGACCGCTTTGCGGTGTTTCTAAAATTGCAGCTCATGACGTATGAGGCCCCTCTGGGACCAGAAGCGTACGTTGGCTCTCAAACCACGAAAGACGGTTACTGACTAGCTGGCGGGCCTTGGCATCGCATCAAATGATGGTGACGTGATACGACCTATGAAATTAGAGACTTCGCCCCACGCCTATTTTTTTATTTCTGTCTATTTGATAGGGTTGCCTAGGTAGTCTATGCTGCGCCATTTCCCCGAAAGCACAAAGGTCGTTTTCTTCGATCTAGAGTACTACGTTCCGGTTGAGGACCGTACCCGCAAGGCGCCTTCAAGCATGAAGTTTTCGCCGTACTTGCCCGGGCACAAAATTTTGGGCGGAACGTTTCAGACGTATCTCCCCATGACGAATGATCTGAGGCCGCCAGTTCAGATCTGGGAGTGGACTGCAGGCTCAGAAAAGCGAGTTCTTGAAGAGATTCTTGCCCTGCTGAAATGTGAATGGAAGGGATTGGAGCGAGGTGATCGAGGGTCCTTGATCCTATGCGGTATCGGCATTTCGCACAGCGACGTGCCTGCACTCCTTGCGAAGATGAACATGTCGCTCGTAGACCTTCCGACGCGAATTTACGACTATCTCTGCGGCTGCCGGCAGATTGATCTTTCGACCGCCACCTACTGCCAGTTCTCATCGAAGATGCGCTACTTCTCCTATCCCAAGAGCAAGGCCATGCTGTACAACAAATACTTGGCTGAGCCCGCCAACGTGGCCTCGGGCACATCTGTCTGGGATGATTACGAGACTGGCAGGTTAAGTGCCATCGAAGCACGCACGCAGCTTGAGGTAGACCACACCGTTTCCATCTACAAGCGGATGTTCGATATTCGTCGGGAAACAGAAGGCATCGTGGCGCGGCTTAAAAAACTGCAAAAGCTTGGAGTGATTCCCCCCTACATTCCGAAGAGCGCTAACGGCGATGCCGATGGACTCGCGGCCGACGCCTCCACAGACGCTCTGGAGAGCTGATGGGCGTTGTAAGAAATCACCGTAGCGGGACTGCTTTCTGAGGTGGAGACGCGCATCCTCGTAGGTTCCGGTGCCATGGAACTCATCACGTCTTGCTCGGGATGACGGTGACAGGCTTCATAGTGATATCACGCCGCTTGAAAGAGCGCAGTCAATTCTTCATACGTAGTCATTGACCAATGACAAGCATTGGGGATGACTGCAGCGCGCGAGCTTGCAGTCATTCGCGACGACGTGACTTGAGGACCGCTTTCGCTGCAAAGCCGACACCTGACGGCTAAGGTCCAACGCCTGCAGCGGGTAGTGAATTCAACCAGCCAACCCAACACATTCGTCAAACCTCAACCGGCTTGAGTCGCTTTACAGCGCCCGCACTGGAATGCAGATGTCGCAGCAGAACTCGCCTGTGTCGGCATCCATGGCAGTGGCCGCAGAAAACATCTCAAAGCAAGGCCGGTCGTCACATTGCATGCCGCTGGACGGCATCCATTCGCGCGTCAGCCACATCCAGGCATTGGCCAAGCCCTCGGGTTTTCCTTTGAACCTTGCCACGGCGTAGCGGCCGCCCGGCAGGGATTGGGTGTCCACCTGGCCGCTGGCGACGAAATGCGCGGGGACTTCCACGCAGGCGTCATAGCGGCATTTGCTGGCGGGCGTGAGAGAGGGGTCGTCATAACCTATGCCGTAGCACGTTTGATCTCTGAGGCCATTGGAATGCATCCACGGCGCAATGGTGCCTCGCCAGAATTGGCCTATGGCTGGCCCATAGGGGCCGATCAAGCGTTGATAGGCGACATGTGCTTTGGGTAGATCAATGATGCGGACGTCCATGGCGATTTCTTCCTTCAGGTGACAAGAGCCCTGAGGTTCGCCGAACGCGCGCGGGTCTTCCTGATGGAGATTGCCGAAGACCTGATCAGGATTGCTCTCCTGGCTGCCAGGCGGCTGCCCGATGGCGGCCGCCTGGGTTTTCAGCCGCTCAAGCGTGGTGGAGCGCCAGGCCGATGGCGTGCAGCCAAACTTGAGCTTGAAGGCGCGCGCAAATGCTTCGCCCGATTGGAAGCCGGTGGCCAAGGCGGTTTCAAGCACGGTTTCCTTGCTGCCGCAGGACAGCCGGAACGCCGCTTTCTCCAGCCGTCGGCGCTGCGCATAGCTGCCCAGCGTTTCTCCCATCCATGCCGCGAAAATTCGGTGAAAGTGGAAGCGCGAGAAATTGGCGATGTCGGCCAGATGCGCACCATCCAGAGGCTGATCCAGGTGGGCATCGATGTAGTTGAGCACGCGATTGATCCGTCGCGCGTACTCGGCGCGGGATGCCTGCTCGGAAGGCTTGTTCGTCATGGTCGTTGTTCTGGAAATCACCGTTCATGCGGCGATGGGGCCTGCCTGTCAGCAGGGGGCGGATGGAGACAACCAGCCGGCGCAGTTCTCCTCAGGCCGGCGCCTTGCCCTTCACCCACAACCCAAACTCCTTCATCACCCCCACCACCGGCTTGAGCCGCTCCCCATCCGGGGTCAATTCGTACTCCACCTTGATCGGCGCCGTGGGGTAGACCGTGCGCTTGACCAGGCCCGCTTCCTCCAGCGCGCGAAGGTCCAGGGTGAGGGAGCGTTGGGAAATGCCGGGCATGTCGCGGCGCAGGTCGTTGAATCGCCGGGGGCCGTCGATGAGGTAGGAGGCGATGAGCAGCCTCCAGCGGCCGCCCAGCAGGCGCATGGCTTCTTCCACGGAGCAGCCGGAGATGTTGGATTTCATAGCACATTCATCATAGGCAGGCGGCAGGTATATTTTTTTAACCTATGGGCAGTTTTATTGCCTTCTTCCAGATTTATCCCTGGTGCATGACATTGGCCAGGGGCTGTGCCTGAACGCGCAGGCCCCTTGTTCCATCACCAGAGAAATTGCATGAAGCTGTATTACCTGCCGGGCGCCTGTTCGCTGGCGCCGCACATTGTCCTGAACGAGCTGGGGCTTGATTTCCAACTGGTCAGGGTGGACCACAAGACCCACCAGACGGAAGACGGCAGGGACTTCCGTGCGCTCAGCCCGTTTGGCTATGTACCCCTGCTGGAATTGGACGACGGCAGCCTGCTGCGGGAAGGGCCCGCCGTCCTGCAGTACCTGGCGGACCTGCGGCCTGCGTCGCTTCTGGTGCCAGTCCAGGGCAGCCTGGAGCGCTATCGGCTGCTGGAGTGGCTGGCCTTTCTGAACTCGGAGATCCACAAGGGCTTCATCCCGCTGCTGTATGCGGTGGCGGCGGGAAAGTACGGCGTGGAGACGGCCAAGCCCAAGCTGGAGCAGCGGTATGCCTGGGTGAACGCGCAGCTGGCCGGCAAGCCCTACCTGATGGGCGATGGCTTCACCGTGGCCGATGCCTATCTGTACGCGCTCACGCAGTGGGGGCAGGCGCCTTGGCTGGAGTCGGTCTACAAGACGGGCATTCGCTTTGATGGCCTGGAGCATCTTGCAGCCTGGTACGCGCGGATGCGGGAGCGGCCTGCCGTGCGCAAGTCGCTGCAGGCGGAAGGTTTGCGGTAGGGTGGGGCAGGGCACATGGCGGTGCGCTGGAGTGGCTTGGCCGTATCCGCCGCACCGTTGCCCGCCGGTCCATGCCTGCCACCGCGCCCGTTGTGGCCACGCCGCAGACTGATACGCATGCGTTCTGTCTCGATAGAATGCGTTTCATTCTCAATTCCGCCGCTGCGGCTGCCGCCTTGCCCCGGGCGCAGCGCAGAAGAAACCGTGTCTTCCACCGAATCCGCGCTGCAGCAACGCATGGCTGCCCTTTATGCCGACCACCATGGCTGGTTGCGCGGCTGGCTGCGGCGCAGGGTGGGCAATGCGTTTGATGCGGCCGATGTGGCGCATGACACGTTTGTGCGCATCCTGGCGTCGCGCGATGCGTTGCTGGGCATGGCGGAGCCACGCGCCTACCTGACGACCACGGCCAGGCGGCTGCTGGTGGACCGGGCGCGGCGCCAGGCCATGGCGCAGGCCTATCTGGATGAGCTGGCGCTGGTGGCGCAAAGCCTGCCCGGCTATCCGGCGCCCGAAGAAATCCTGATGGCGGTGCAGGCGCTGGAGCAGATTGGCGCTGCGCTGGAGGGGCTGGCCGAGCGCCCGCGCGAGGCGTTTCTGCGCCACTACCTGGACGAGCAGCCGCAGGCCGAGATTGCACAGGGCCTGGGTGTTTCCACGCGCATGGTGCAGAAGTACCTGGTGCATGCGCTGCTGCACTGCCGCGCCCATTGCCCTGCCGTGGCCGAGCATGTCCGGTAGAGCGGAGCGCATGCCCGGCGCAGGGCCGGATGACGATGCCCTGGCCGAGCAGGCGGCGCAGTGGCTTGTGGCGCTGACGGGCGATGACGAGTCCGAATGCGCCACGGCCCGCGCGGGCTTTGAAGCATGGAAGCGTGCCGACCCGCGCCATGCGGCCGCCGCCCTGGACATGGAGCAGTTTCTGGACCGCCTGCAGGCTGCGCGCAGCGGCCCGGCCGGCAGCCGGCCAGCCCGTGCGGCGCTGGATGCGTCGGGCAGCGCTGGAAGAAAGCAGGATGGGCAGACACGCCGGGCTCGGCGCACGCGGCGTGCCGGTGCAGCCCTGATGCTGGCTGCCGTGCTGGCCTTGCCGGCCTGGGTGGCATTGCAGGCCTGGCCACCGGGCTATCTGATGGCGGACCTGCGCACGGCCACAGGCCAGTGGCAGACCCGGGCGCTGGCGGATGGCACGCGCATCACCCTGGCCAGTGGCAGCGCGGTGAACCTGCGTTATGACGAGCGGCGCCGCACGGTGGAGCTGGTGCAGGGCGAGATTCTGGTCGATGTGGCCCGTGATGCATCGCGCCCCTTTGTGGTGGAGACCGCGCAGGGCAGCCTGCGTGCGCTGGGCACGCGCTTTGTGGTGGACCGGCAGGCCGATGCCACGGTGCTCAGCGTGCTGGAGTCGCGCGTGGCGGCGCAGGCCGCTGCGGGCGGCCAGGACTCCGCCACGGTGGATGCCGGCCAGCGCGTGCGCATCACGGACCACGGCCTGGGGCCCGTGCAGGCCATGGACGCCTGGGGCCTGGCGGATGCCTGGCGCAACCACCAGTTGGTGGTGAGCGACCAGCCCCTGGCCGAGGTGCTGGATGCGCTGGCCCGCTACCGGCCCGGCCATATCCGCTACGACAGCGCACAGATCCACCACCTGCGCGTGAGCGCCGTGCTGCCGCTTGACGATACGGACCGCGCGCTGCAGCTGCTGATGAGCAGTTTTCCCGAGCTGCGCATTCGCACGTTGACACCGTGGCTGGTGCTGGTGGATGCGCCCGGGCCCTGAGGGGACGATTTCAAAATTTTTTTGCCGATCCGGTTCGCCTTTCCGCAGTTCGTGCGTCAAGCCCTGGAAGACACCAACGAACCAAGGAAGGAATCCTCCGCCATGCCATTGCCGATCAACGCAGGCCGCAGCCGCCCCCCGTCGCTGCCCGGGCGGTTCGCCAGGATCGCCATCGCCGCTGCGGTGGCGGCGCTGGCTGCCACGGGAACGGGGGCCGCGGTCGCGCAGGCCCCCGCGCAGCCCATTGCCTATGACGTACCTGCCGGCCCGCTGGCCGATGCGCTCAACCGCTTTGCGCTGCAGGCGGGCGTGGCCATTGCCATCGATGCCAATCAGTTGCGCGGCCTGCGCTCCCCCGGGCTGCAGGGCCGCCATGGCGTGGAAGAAGGCTTTGGCGTACTGCTGCGCGGCAGCGGCTATGTGCTGGCGAGGACGACCGGCGGCTATGTGCTGCGGGCCGCACCGCAGCCCGCGCCTGAGGCAGTGTCTCCGGCAGCCAGGGAGATTCCGCGCCTGCCCACGGTGACCGTGAGCGGGGCAGTGGATGCCGAGACGGCCACGGGGCCGGTGCCCGGCTATGTGGCCCGGCGCAGCGCCACGGCCACCAAGACCGATACGCCGCTGGAGGAGACGCCGCAGTCGATCTCGGTGGTGACTTCGGATTTCATCAACGCCAGCGGGGCGCTGCGGCTCAAGGATGCGCTGGCCTATACGCCGGGCATCAATGTGTCGCCCTGGGGTGCGGATTCGCGCTTCGACTGGACCATCATTCGGGGCTTCGACGCGCAGACGCCCGGCTACTACCTGGACGGCCTGCCGCTGCGCAACAACAACGGCTGGGCCGTGTGGCAGACGGAGAACTACGGCACGGAGCGCATCGAGGTGCTGCGCGGCCCATCCTCGGTGCTGTATGGGCAGACGGGGCCGGGCGGCATGGTCAACGTGGTCAGCAAGCGGCCCACGGGCGAGCCGCTGCGTGAGCTGCAGGTGCAGGTGGGTAACCATGGGCGGCGCCAGGTGGGCGGGGATTTTGCGGGGGCGCTGGATGCGCAGGGCACGCTGCAGTACCGCGTGACCGGCATGGTGCGCGATGCCGAGCTGCAGGCCAGCGGCCTGCCCAATGACCGGGTGTACCTGGCGCCTTCGCTGACGTGGAAGCCCTCCACCGATACCTCGCTGACCGTGCTGGCGCACTATCTGCGCATACGCGATGGCAGCTCCTACGGCAGCTTTCCCGAGGTGGGCACGCTGCTGCCCAATCCCAACGGCAAGTTCTCGCCGGGCACCTATGTGGGCGAGCCGGGATTCGACCATTTCAATCAGGACCAGTGGATGCTGGGCTATCTGTTCGAGCACCGCCTGAACGACACCTGGACGCTGCGCCAGAACGCGCGCTACGGCGCCATCAAGGTGGACTACCAGCAGGTCTACAACCAGAGCGATTTCGCCATCGTCAACCCTGCCGATCCGCTGGACCCGGCCAATTTCCGGCGGCTCAACCGCTTTCCGTTCGGCAGCAAGGAGCGGGCGCGGCTGCTGACCATAGACAACCAGGCCCAGGCCAAGCTGCGGCTGGGCGATTGGCAGCACACGTTTCTGGCGGGGCTGGACTACCAGGGCTCGCGCAATGACCAGCGCACCTACAACGCGGGCACGGTGTCGGGCATCGACGGCTATGCGCCGGTGTATACGAACGATGTGGTGCCCGGTGATCCCTGGTTCGACGCCCGCACGCGGCTGACACAGACGGGCATCTACCTGCAGGACCAGATCAAGTGGAACGATTGGGTGGCCACGGTGGGGGGCCGGTACGACAGCGCCTCGGCCACGGTGAGCAGCCATATCGACGGCAGCCGCACGCGCATCAACGACCACAAGTTCACCAGCCGAGCGGGACTGGTCTATCTGCACCCCAGCGGCTGGGCGCCCTATGTGAGCTATTCCGAGTCGTTCTCGCCCACGGTGACCATGGACCCGGAGACCAATACGCCGCTCAAGCCCGAAACCGGGCGCCAGTACGAGGCCGGCGTGCGCTATGTGCCGACAGATGGAAAAGGCCGCTACAGCGCCGCCATCTTCGATCTGCGCCGCAGGAACTACATCACCTACACGCCGGAGTTCCTGCCCCGGCAGACCGGCGAGATTGCGGTGCGCGGGCTGGAGCTGGAGGCCGCGTTCCAGCCGCTGAAGAACCTGAACGTGATCGCGGCCTATACCTATACGCCCAAGGCCATCGTCACGGCCAGCAGCACGCCTTCGGAGGTTGGCAAGCAGATGCAGGCGGTGTCGCGCAACCAGCTGTCGGTATGGGCCGACTACCGCTTTGCAATCGGCCTGCGGGTGGGGGTTGGAGCGCGCTACATGGGCTCCAACCGCGGCTACCAGGAGTCGGCAGCGGCCCCGCTGCCTTCGTACACGGTGGTGGATGCCCTGGTCGCCTACGACCTGCAGCGCTGGAGCCTGGCGCTGAACCTGCGCAACCTGGGCAACAAGGCCTATCTGAGCAACTGCAGCGCAGGCAGCTGCCGCTACGGCGAGCTGCGGCAGGCAGTGGCCACGGCCACCTACCGCTGGTAGGCGGGGGCTGGGGTGACGGTGGACATGACGGTGGATATGGCGGTGAACGTGACGGTGGACGTGACGAATCACGCCAAGGTTTCAAGGCTCACGGCCACGATGACGGGGGCAGGGTCCGTGTTCACGAGGCGCAAGGCCTGGTTTGGCTGCCCGTCTCCGTTTGCTCGCTGAACCGTCACACCCATGGCCTGCACGGTGTCAGCTTCATCCAGCGTCTGGCGCAGCGAGGCGGGGATCGGCGCTGCGGCAGTGAAGTCGAAGCGGGGTTTCAACGCGACGTAGAAAGTTGACACACGGCACGCCATCAGTCCGCCAGGCCCGAAGAACACGCCCGCATCCGGCACCAGGCCGCGACCCAGCGCCACCATCGAGGCGTCGTACCAGCTGCCGGGGTAGATCGGCACCTGGTCCCAGCATTCAGAGGTGATCGTGACCGTCTCCAGCGAAGCGGCGGGTAGCGCAAGGACGCGGCCGGAAGCGTCCAGGGCCTGCAGGGAAGCCGGAGCCTGCGGCCCTGCGCCGGATGTGTCGTTGAGATTCAAGCGCAAGGTGCCGGGGTTTGCGATCGTGCCGACAGCCACTGCTGCGCTCCACTCCGACGAGCTCTTGGGCAGTGTCCAGATCGGTTTCCACTGGAGGTAGCCGGTCTCGTACACCTTGGTCCATCCCACCGGAGTGGGCGAGTATGCAGGTTCGCCCGCAGGCGTTGCCATCTTCTGCATGGCGCCTGCAAGCATCGACTGATAGGGAAATTTGCAGGCTTCGAGTACCTGCAGAAAGGTCTTGTATCCCTGCGAAAAGCTGCGCCCCGACGCTTGGTACAGCGCGCCATTGGCAGCGGACTGGGGCACCGTATCTGCAAAGAGGAACTGCGCGTCGGCCATGGTGCCGGTCACTGGATCCGGCCAGTTCCACGCGGTCACCGGCATCAGCATCTGCCCCCGCACCAGCGGCGCCGAAATGGATGCCGAGCGCTTGAACACCATGCCGGTTTTCGGCCCGCTCGATACGCTTGGGGCCCTTGGGGGCGGAGGCACCAGATCAGCCAGGCCGCCGAGGAACTGATGGATCACGTTCATGAACGCTGTCTCCGGTTGACGGGGGTGGGCGGG